>JAIRLR010000173.1 GCA_031259195.1 Streptococcaceae bacterium
GCGCTATGATGCGCTCCATCGTATCGTGCGATGTGATGCCGTTTTGAAGCGGAAGAAACTTGCGAATGAGCGTTTCGTGGTGTTTAAGATAAATTTCGATTTGTGTAAAACCTTCTGCACCAACTAGTTGGCCAATGAGAACGAGAAGAACGACTTCTTCAATGCTGTATTTTATTTTGCTGGCTTGACGACTGTCTTCGATTGTTTGAAGAATAGGTTATGAATTGATTCATGTAATTACCCCATGCTTGTTTTTTTAGTTAGTTTACATGAAAATGTGAGTCAGGCAAACTGTTTGTTTATAGTTATTATTATTTTAAAATAAGTTCATGCATTTGACGTGCTTAAAACGCTTACTTACGCAATATTGTTTGAATTTGAGATACGATTAGTGATTTTGGGAGTAAATTTATAGCAAGGGTGATGCAAATGCCAGAGTTACCAGAAGTTGAAATTATTCGTAGAGGATTAGAGCAGTATGTTTTGGGGAAGACGATTAAAAAAGTTGACGTCTTATTTGCAGGAATTGTTGATGCACCTGAGGTTGCGGTATTTTCAGAAAAACTACAAGGTGAGAGAATTGAGGCTATTTTAAGGCGCGGAAAGTTTTTAATTTTTAAGCTTGCAAACCATGATTTGCTTTCACATTTGCGCATGGAAGGGAAGTATGAATTTCATGAACAGAAAGAGGAAATGGTAGCTAAGCATGTTCATGTGATTTTTACATTTACAGATGATACGCAGCTGTGCTACAAGGATACTCGAAAGTTTGGGCGCATGACTTTGGTTGAAAAGGATCAAGCTTGTTTCTATAAAGGTTTGCAAAAACTAGGTCCTGAGCCTACAGTGGCGGATTTTTCTTTTCTGATTTTCTGGAAGCAGTTAGCAAACTTGAAAAAGTCGATCAAACCTTTATTGTTAGAGCAAAAGCTGGTTGTTGGTTTGGGAAATATTTATGCAGATGAGGTGTTGTGGAAGGTACAAATTCATCCTAGGCAACCAGGTAATACTTTGTTGCAGAAGGAAGTTTCTGCTCTTCATCAGGCGATTATTGAAATTTTAGCGCAGGCAATTGCAAAAGGCGGTACTACAATTCGTAGTTATCAAAATGCTTGGGGTAAGATAGGGCATTTTCAGTCTGAGTTAAAGGTTTATGGGCGAATGGGAAAACCGTGTTTTCGTTGTGAAGCAAAGATTGAAAAAATTCAACTGACAGGACGAGGAACGCATTATTGTCCAAAATGTCAAAAAGTTTATGAAAGACAAAGTAGGACAAAAGCATGACGTTTATTTTGGGTTTGACTGGAAGCATTGCCACAGGAAAAAGCAGTGTTGCGCAAATTTTTAAAGAGCGTAAAGTTCCTGTTATTGAGGGCGATATGATTGCGCATTTAGTGCAAGAAAAGGGTGCTGATGGTTTCAAAGCAATCGTTGCCGAGTTTGGATCTGAAGTGTTGACTAATTATGGCAGTCTCGACCGGAAAAAACTTGGGGAACTGGTTTTTGCTGATCAAAAGCAACTGCAACGTTTAGAGCGTTTGATTGATCCGATAATTCGTTTTCAGATTCAAGTGGAATTGGAAAACTTAAAAAAAAGTCAGGTGCCTTTAGTTGTTATCGAGCTTCCTTTACTTTTTGAAAAAAAATATGAGGAGATAATGAACAAAATCATGGTAAGTTATCTTCCATATGAACTGGAGTTAAAGCGACTGATGATGCGTGATAATCTAAAGGAAGAAGAGGCTAAAAGGCGGATTAAGCTGCAAGAATCCATTGAGTTAAAGCGCCTTTTCGCGGATGTTGTCATTAATAACTCGGGGAGCTTTGCGGAAACAAAAAAACAAGTGGAAACGTGGCTAAAAACATGTTCATAATCTTCAAATGCAAAAGATTTTCCCTTAGGACCTGTCCATAATCTCATTTTTTTATAAAAAGATGAGATCTTGGACAGGCTCTTAGATCAACAAGTTAATAAAAGTCAGTAATTCAACTCAACTTTTAATCACGAATATTTTTGAATTTGAGATACAATTAATGATTTTTAAATCAATCTACTTCGCCTCAAACCACGTATCCCCCCAATGAGAATCTACTACTAAAGGAATCCTTAACTTGACCGTATGCTCCATCGCTCTTTTAACTAAACGATCCAATGCCACAACTTCACTACTTGCCACTTCAAAAACCAACTCATCATGCACTTGCAAAAGCATTCTAGCCTTTAAATCCACAAGTTTTAATTGCTTGTCCATCTCAATCATGGCCAGCTTTAAGATATCGGCCGCACTACCTTGAATTGGCGAGTTAATCGCCATGCGCTCAGCAAATGAACGTAAATTAAAATTCTTAGAATTAATCTCTGGCAAATAACGCCTGCGTTTGTAAAGTGTCTCAACATATCCCTTTAGCTTGGCTTTTTGAACAATTTCTTCCATATAACGCTTCACACCAGGATATTTTTCAAAATAACGATCAATAAACTCCTGCGCTTCCTTACGATAAATTCCCAAATTTTGCGACAGACCATAATCGGAAATTCCGTAAACCACGCCAAAGTTAACCGCCTTTGCCCGTCTACGCAAATCTTTCGTAACATCTTTTTCATCTTCAATCCCCAAAATACGCATCGCTGTCCTCGTATGAATATCCGCACCCTCACTAAAGGCTTGACAAAGATGCTTATCCCCTGAAATATGTGCCAACACTCGCAGCTCAATCTGCGAATAGTCAGCCGAATAAATCACAAAGCTCTCTTGACTCGGCACAAACGCCTTGCGAATCAAGCGACCATATTCCAAGCGCACCGGAATATTTTGCAGATTAGGATCAATTGAGCTTAGCCGACCAGTTTGCGTTAAAGTCTGAAGATAGCGCGTATGCACTTTCTGATCCTTACCAATCACCTTCAGCAAGCCTTCAACATAAGTCGACTGCAGCTTTGCTAATTGACGATAATTTAAAATATCATCAACAATTGGCGCAAATCTTCGCATCTTCTCCAGCACATCAACCGCCGTCGAATAACCTGTCTTTGTCTTTTTGGTTGAAACGTAGCCCATTTTTTCAAAAAGAATGACCCCAAGCTGTTTTGGTGAGTTAATATTAAAAACTTCACCAGCCTTTTCATAGATCGCTTGCTCAAATTCTTGCAGCTGCCCAGCAATTTCGCCCTTCATTTCTTGCAAAGTGGTAGCCTTAACCGTAATCCCCGCAAGCTCCATTTTGGCTAAGATAAAAGATAAAGGCAACTCCATCTCCGTTAACAAATGCAATTGCTCTTTTTGAGCTAGTTGTTCTTCAAGCCCTGGCGCAACATTTTCAATTGCCATAACTTTTCTGGCTAAATGATCGTATAATTCTTCATCGCTCTTAGGAAGTGATCTCTTGGCCCCCTTACCATAAACGGCTTCGTCCCTTATCACTTCTTCATAACCATAATGATGAGCAATACTTGCAACATCTAAAATTTTCTCATTAGTATCCAATAAATAGCTTGCAATTAATAAATCACACTTTACACTAGAAAGCTCTATATTATAGCGATTCAGCGCTACACAAGCTGCTTTGCCATCAAAAACTTTTTTGGGAATTGTTTCATTCTCCAACCAATCTTTAAAAATTGGCGATATATGAAGAATATCTGCCTTGGCAACATAAATTTTTTCTGCATCCCCCCATGCCAGTCCGATAATAGGCTCTGTATGATAGTTTTCTCTAAGCATCTCAACAACGATTGTGCCACCTGTTTTTGGCAACATCTCCGCCGTCACTTCTTCAACAACTTGGAAAGCAATTTCTGCTAAATCAACTAATTCCACTACTTCATTTTTTCCCAAATACTTTGTTAAAAAACTATTGAAGTCCATTTCTTTATAAAATTGCACTAATTTTTCATGATCAATTTCTTTTAAGACTGTATCTTTAAGCGCCATTTCTACCGGAGCATCCTGATTGATAGTGGCTAGCTTTTTAGATAAAAAAGCTAGCTCCTTATCATTTACCAAATTTTCCTTCATTTTTGAAGCTTTCATCGTTTCAAAATTCTCATAAACGCCTTCAAGCGAGCCATACTCATGCAAAAGTCTTAACGCCGTTTTCTCACCAATCTTTGTCACGCCTGGGATATTATCAGAAGCATCGCCCATAAGCGCTTTCATATCAACGATTTTATCCGGTGTCAGCCCAAATTTTTCCATAATATGCGCCGGTGTATACTCTTCGATCTCAGCCACACCTTTTTTGGTAATCTCAACGCTCACTTTATCACTGGTTAACTGCGTTAAGTCCCGATCACCTGAAAGAATAACAACTTCAAAGTTTTTATCCTGCACCGTACGTCTAGTAAGTGTTCCTAAAATATCATCTGCTTCATAATCGAGCAGTTCATACCAACTAATCCCGCGCGCTTCTAAAAGTTTACGAATAAACGGCAACTGTTCTGAAAACTCACTTGGCATCTTTTTACGTCCAGCCTTGTACTCAGGATATATAGCAGTTCGAAAAGTCTTTTTACCAGCGTCAAAAGCCACCAAAACATGTGTTGGTTTTATCTTTTCCAACACATTATCCAGCATTAAATGAAAGGCATAAATCGCATTAGTATGTAAGCCTTTTGCATTTTTAAATTTTTCTAGCTGACTATGCATGGCAAAAAAGGCCCGAAATGCAACCGAATTACCATCAATTAATAAAATTTTATTCTTTGTCATAATTTTCTACTTTCATATTTTGGATCATTCTTAAAACCCGCTTGCGATCTCCATATAATTGCAAATTTTTCGGTAATTTTTCCTTAAAACAAGGCTAGAAGCACAGTTTCTAGGTAATGAGATAAGAAAGAACGAAAGTCAGTTTAACACGTCGTTAGGGAAAAAGAAAATGAGGCTCTCTACTTCTAGTTTCTTAACAGGCTCTAAAAGGTCTAATGTATCTTTGAATTGTCTAGGAGACATTAAGTACGTATTTTTCATTTCAGCAAATTTTAACATACTCTTTGGGAACAATTCTTCTAAAATATCTGCTGAAAATTTTTATACTATACAAAGCTATAATCCCTAATATGGAAAACATAGCTTTTTTTATTTTTTTGGAAAACGTAAAATATTTTTCCAAAGTAGTGGAAATACACAAAAAAATGTCAATGCTTTTCGAAAATGTCCCAAAAATTTCAAAACATAAGCGTAAAAAGTTTGTATTACCTCTAAAATGTTCGTCC
>JAIRLR010000009.1 GCA_031259195.1 Streptococcaceae bacterium
GTCAGAGGAAAGTTAATCTATACAGGTGATAGCGCTTATGATCCAGCAAAAGATCCCAGAATCCAAGGCCAACCACTAGAACTTATAAATCCTGAAATTATTGAAACCGCTGAAGAACAAGTTGTTATTGAAGGTTGTTTTTCTATTCCCTTTTTAGTTATAGTTCCTCGGCCTAAATACATCAAAGTCAAAGCTTATGATCGATCTGGCCGAGAATTTACTCTTGAATTAAATGAAGCAATGGCAAATGGTGATCAAACTGAGTTAGCTCATATTTTATTTTCTGCGCATTTGATCTGTCATGAATGCGAACATTTAGATGGCATACTTTGTAGCGATAAAGCGCTAATATGTGATATTCCTCAAAGTATAACCAAAGAAGATTTAAGAATATTACTTATAACTGAACGTGAAAAATATTTCAAAATTGGTTAGGATTTTAAAAATGGAAGAATTAATTTTATTTGGTGGATATACAAAGCGTCTTGGTGAGGGGATTTATAGTTTATTGCTTAATCCTAAAAAAAAGATTTTAAATGATCTTCAACTAATCGCTGCCGAGCCTAGTCCAACTTATCTTACCATTGATCAAAAAAATCACTTATACACTGTTGGCGCTGTCGAGGATGAAGGAAGAGGGATCGCAGCCTTTGATATAAGTGGCATGGAAGCGATCCCACTAAATCATGTAGTCGAAAAAAACAAGTTTTCACTCTGCTATGTTGCTGTTGATGAAGAAAGGAACTTAGTCTATGGTTCAAATTTTCACCAAGGCATAGTTTATGTATATCAAAGAAATGAAGACGGTTCCTTAAAATTGGCTAACTCCGTTCAACTAACAGGCAATGGTGGTCCGCATGAAAACCAAAAAGGACCTCATGCTCACTACTCTGATCTAACACCTGATGGACGTTTAGTAGTTTGTGATTTAGGAAATGATAGCGTTTATACTTATAACATGAAAGAAAGTGGAAAATTAACTGAAATAGCATTATATAAATCCGCTCCCGGTGCAGGTAGTAGACATCTTGTTTTTAATCCCAATAAAGAAACTGCGTATCTTATTTGCGAACTGAATTCAACGATTGAAGTACTACATTATAAAAAAGAAGATGGGACTTTCTCCCGCCTTAAAACACTCTCAACAATTCCTGAGGATTTTACTGGATTTAACAGCGCGGCGGCTATTCGCATAAGTAAAGATGGAAATTTTCTTTACGCATCAAATCGCGGGCATAACTCAATCATCTCCTTAAAAATTAGTTCTAACGGTCAAAGCTTAACTTTTCTAGAATGGACAGATACCAAAGGAGCATTCCCACGCGATTTTAACTTCTCAAAGGAAGAAGATTTTTTAATCGTGGCTAATCAAAACTCAGATAATGTAACTTTATTTACACGTAATCAAAAAACAGGGCAATTGACACTTCAGCAAGAAAATATTTTCTTACCCGAAAGCACTTGTGTCTGCCCAATTACAAACACAAAACTGCTTCTTAATCATTGAAATTAATTTTTATTTTCTGTGAGTCCAATTTTATCAATAAGAATCACAGCCAGTGCCATAACTAGTGAAATAAAGCTTAAGAGCGCTACATGTTGTCCAGGCTCTACTTCTGCTAGTGACTCAGCAATATATCCTAAAACCTGTCCTAAAATTAAAGTCCAAAACAAAAGAACTATATACTTCACCTTACTCAACTCTTCCCACATTTTAGAGTCTGTTAACGATTTATAGTAAATGAAATCCCGTTGTTAATAACGGAACTCATCAACAAAGAGACAAGTTAACAGGCTCTTACAAACGTCTACTATATTAGACCTCTTGCGAAACTAGATCCATGAAAATTGCGAACTGCCTTAACGATTGGCAAGCGTTAGCTTAACAGAGTTTAGGCAGGATGTACCTACTCGGTGCGTTTCTTTTTCCCTGATATTTCGTCAAAAAACCTGTCGGGTTATTACGAATTTGTTTCAAGCTCTGCAGCCTCGCAAAGCAGCACTATTCTTGCGTTTTTTTCCTTATCTCAGGAAAAAATTGAACACAATTTTTAATCATGTCCTAGTTTCGCAAGAGGTCTATTACATTTCATCGTCACGTAGATAAGCAAGTTTATAGATCGACAAAGCGACAATCGCAACTACAACACCCATTAAAACTAAAACAATTGGCTTTGTAAAGATTTTTCCGGTTGAAGGAAGAAAACCGCTTGGTTGTGCTTTATTTTCAAAATCAATATTAACTGTATATGAGTTGGGATCTCTACAGTACTCTTGATTATTTTCATTCAATATCCAGTTGTAACTAATATCAACCCAATCTTCGACACCTGGAGGAATTCCTTCCGTAATGATCGTGTAATTATCTTCACTCATCAACGCAGAAGTGATAATCTCTTTAATATTTGGTACGACATAACCATTAGAGTTTACTTCAATTTCATAAGTATTTTTTACTTCAAAAGTATAACCTTTTTTATCGATATTGTTGTTTAATGCTTGGAGATATTTAGCTATATCAAATTCTTCCCATTGTTCAACACCGTCTATCATATTTTGATAATAACGCGGAAGATAACAAGTAAAGTTTGCAACTTCATGATTAGCAAAAGTAAAGCTAACTGGGCGAAGCTGAAATTGACTATCCATGGCATTTTTAAAAATAAAAGCGGTCGCTATCCCACTTTCATCTCTTTTAACTTCACCTTTAAAAACAATTGGCGCACCACTACTTTTCGTTAAGGTATAACTTTCACTATTATCAAAATAAACTAAATAGGCTATTTTTTCATCACGAATATACCCTGCTGGTGCTTTGTGCTCATAAATAATATAGATATTCTCTTTATCAAGTGTATCAAAGTTTAGCACTCCGTTTTCGGTCTGTTTACTTCCTACAGGTTGAATGGTAAATTCATCTGTTGGCAGATTTGTCTCTAGCCCTTTTTGAATATTTGATAAAGTAGTACGTAAACTCTCTAGATTAGTTTGGAGAATTTTTGCTAAAGCAAATTCTGCTTTTGAAGTTATAATTTTATCAGTAGTGTTTTTTTTCGTAATTTTAACTCCATATTCTGGATGCAAAGAGTTGTTTATATTATCTAGTGCTGCTTTGATTTTTTCATCCACTAAAAGAGAAAGTGAAGACAGTCCTTTTTCTTCCTGCAACGTATAATAAGTAAAATCTTCAACATTATTTTCTATTAGCTTTCCTGCTTTATACTCAGCTTTAGGATTTCCATTGCTGTCAACAAAAAGATGAATAAGCCATACTGTGTCGGTTTTATTATATCGACGAAAAATTTTGGTTTGTGAATTTTCAGGGGTAAAGTCGCCAATCGGTGCCCAAATCTCATGAACCAGATAAAAACCAATCTCAAAAGCAACTTCCGTATTGTTATTGATCATATTCATGTAGTTACTGGCATTATTATCTTCAGCAAGTAAGTCGTTTTTAGCGTTTGAATGAAAAAGCGAAGGATCGCCTATTTGTAAAAAAGCATAATCATATGGAAAATTAGAAGATGTTTCATGCAGCTTATTAAAAATTAATTTTCCTGAAGTATTTGTTTTAGCAACATTACGTTGTTGAACGTTTCCCTTGGAAGGATTCTGATAAATAACAAAATGATCATCACCTGTAAAATTATTTAAAACATTTCCACTGAAGTCGTAATTTTCAAACTTGATTATCTCAAAGTAAGCAGCTGAAAGTTTTTTGTCAGTAAAACCAATTTTGCTTGTTTCTAGTTCAAAACTACGCAAATTGTTGTAGACAATCCCAGAATTATCAGCGTTAAAAAGTTTATCTAAATCACCATCAACCCATGAATCTCCAAAAGCATCAGAAGGAATAGCAAGACATGTTAAAAACATTAAAAAGCATAAATATACTTTTATTTTTTTCATTTTACCCTCCCTGCTCTGTAACTTTATTCTAATTATATTTTTATTATAACACGATTTGGCAGCAAAACAAAGCTATTCTTTAATTAGAATTACTTTTATAATTTTAGAAACAAAAATTAAGTAGAGAACTCTTTGTTACTTTATCTTAATTCGTGATATTACATCTTTATTTTTTTTGATAAAGACAAATTCATGCTTATCTTGATCAACATAAACCCCAAATTCAAATTTTTTCAGTGTTTGATTATTATAAGCTGCATGAGTTGTTTCTTCATTAAGCACTAACCATTGCACATTATTAAGATTGACTGCTCCACCTTGGATTAAATCAGAGTCAATTAAAACGATTTCAAAGTAGCCGTTTGCCCCATGAATTGGCTGTTTATTGCTGTCTGTTACATATTCATTTGTTAACTTAGCTGGAGCAGGAAAAGTTGAGCTTATTCCTTCATTATATAATTTGAAGGTTATGCCTTCGGTGATTATATTTCCAGCTCCGGTTTTTTCATCAGTTAAAACTTGTTTATTAAAGGTAAAAGCAGCATTTCCACGTGTTGCAACTTGAACAGCATTTGTTACAAGTGATTTTGGATTTTCCCCAACATCGAAATAAGTAAATGTTACCATTGCGGCGTTATTATAGTTTCGATAAGTACCACGATAATTTTCTTTAACTCTGACCGGGATTTCATAGGTAAATTCATTACTTAAGCCTGCTTTTAAAAAATCTCCATACTGTTTGGTTTGCGTAATAAAGCTTTCA
Organism: Streptococcaceae bacterium; assembly: GCA_031259195.1. Taxonomy (GTDB): domain Bacteria; phylum Bacillota; class Bacilli; order Lactobacillales; family Streptococcaceae; genus JAIRLR01. Next base: position 4,673 of record JAIRLR010000009.1, read on the forward strand.
ACTAAGCGTGCTAGATGATCAGTTTGTAAAGTAACATGGATCTTTTCTTCATTATTCGTTGGTTTAACGCTAGTAATAAGGTTCCCTAAATTATCATAAACTTTTATATCACCATTCACTTCAATCCCTTCTGGCAGATGATCATACATTTCAATGGTTGTTGGTGCAATCTCTGTTTTTAAGAAATCAATCATTGATTGATTTATATAATAAGTAAATTCATTTCCGGTATGTGCAGGATTAAAATTATGATTAGTGTCAACAACTCCTGATTTTCCCACAAAACGCATATTTTTGATCGGTAAAAATTCTGTCCCTTCAGTTGTTAAGATTCTGTTCCCTGTTTTACCATGTTCTTGCCAATATTTTAAAATCGGCACTTGATTATCTAATATTCGATATCTATGATATTGATTTTTTAGCATTTCCAAACTATCATCTAAACTTACTGGAAGTACTGCGCCAATAAAATTAGGATTTGTTAGTCCAAGTTTTTTTTCTACCGCAGGAATATCATCATAGTAACTATAGTAATCATGATTAAGTGGATCTGAACCATTAATATATTTATTCATAAATAATGAAGGCGAGGAAAACGCAGCTTCTAATTCCCAGAGGCGATCCAAATCGTTGTCATAACGCATTGCAAAAGAAGTATTTCCTGAATAATAATTTGCTGGGGCATTTTGCAGTTGGTCGTTAACAGTTGTTGTTACGGTTTTATTTGGCAAATCTTGTTTTGCTACGCGTAAAGACCTGGAAGAGATTGAGTTATATGTATGTCCTTTCGAGCCACCGATTAAAAACATATGTTCAGCCCCCCAAATAGGAAAAGAGACGCCTCCACGCGGATAAGTACTTTGTCCAAGAATATCGTAGAAATAATATTCATTGCTATGGTTTGTGCCATCAGTATAACCCCCAGCATAATAGCATCCTTTGGCTAGTGTTTTAAAGGGTTGATCGTTATTTGTGTCCGCATTATGACCAGGAGCATTTCCATCTAAACCAATCGAAGTTTTCTTAGACATAAGTCCAATTTTTAAAAGTCGCAAAGAAATTCCTAAAGCAGTGTTATTTTCAACATATCCGCCGTTAACTAAATTTAAACTATCTGTTAAGTCCTCACTAGTTGCGATCGCTCCAGCAAATTCGGTTTGTGAATTTCTACCATCTGAGTCAGAACGATTAAGTGAGCTAAAGGTCAGCATGGAACCAGAGGTAACATCGTCTGAAACATTTTGTTTGATAGTGTGTGTTGAAAAATCAAAATCATTAGTTGTTAATACTTTGGCAAAATTTAACTGTTTCCCATAATCTCCATAAGTATAATCATTTTCTTCATCTGCAGCATAAAATTCAATGTTAACAGTGAAAGCTTTGATATTTTGATAGAAAAAGCCAGAATAAAAATTATTTGAAAATGACACACTTGGTCGATATTCTCCAGCAGCTCCCACCCATTGAGAAGATCCGCCACCTGTTCCAAAAACAATATTGCTGATGGTCATAACAGCAGACATAGCTCGTTTCTTGCCATATAAATCTTCAAAAGTTCCAACTTCTTCATATTCTACTCTAATACTTTCTGTTGTTTGCGAATTACCAAATTTTAAAGTTTTCGGACTAGAGTCTGATGCTTGCAGTTGTGCATGCGTTGATGGTGGAAAAACGACAGATGCTGAGCTGGAGTAACGATTGGCTGCATAGTCTCCATACTTCATATATACTGCTTGCCTAAAGTTAACCGCATACATTCCTTGACCATGTTGCAAACCACCTGTATCAGAAGATGGCGCATTTCCGTTTGGATTGTCACCACGTTCTAGAGAGCTATAACGTCCTATATCCCCTAAATGCCCATTTGGTGCAAAATTTTGCGTGTAATAAATGACTGGACCGGTTTGGGCAAGTGATGAATCATGATGGCTGTATTGTCCATTACTGATCTGATAAACAGGAGTTTTTACAAATGCTGCGCGGTTGTGTTCAGAAGTTTTATCGATTTCCACTCCACTTAAAGGACTTCCTTGAATATCAGTAATCTTTTTTTCGTTTTCTAAGCCACTTGATAGTGTTTCTGCATAAATGCCAGATGCTCTTTCGGCATATGTAGCATTAGCACCTGAATAAGGCTCATAATCTCCTTGAAAGCGTTCGTTAATGCCTACATATTCATCCCAATTGCCATTATTTCTTTTAGTTGCAGCATCTCTTTTTGATGCTGTCGTTACCCGAATATTTTTATTAAGCGATGGATCAAGATTAATAGCTGTGGCTTGTATTTGTTCATTTTTTTTTGAGTCTACAATTGGAAAATTATTAGTACCTCCAACATTGGCCATTAAACGTGCACTTAAAGAACTGCGGGAGATGACATTGGCTGGATTGGTTAGGTATGTTCCTTCAACTTCCTGAATATTTTGATTGTCTGTTACCACAACACGCAAGCGACCATATACATCATGGCTTATACTAGAAGTTACTTGAATAACAGCTGAGCCAACATTTTTAGCTGTGATAGTCCCATCATTGTCAATTTCGATTACATTATTTTTTGACTGCCTAAAAATCGAGAAGGAAACGTCTTTTTGTGTTACATTCTCTGGATAGATTTGATACTCTACTTTATGTGTTAAATGTTTGAGTATTTCTTGTTTAAAAGTTGGATTACCATCTTCATTTGTTTTACTTCCCTTTACAATAATTTGTGTTGGCGGGATTACGGAAAGTTCTCTAACAGTTACTTCAACTGCAGCTGATTTTACCACTTGTGAAGTATCTTGTGCTGTTGCTGTAATTGTTGCTGTACCAGGAGATACGGAAATTACTCGTCCGTCTTGGGTAATTTGGGCAACACTTGAATCACTGGTAGACCAAATAATATTTTTATTTTCCGCATTGCTTGGCATAACAGTTGCTTGTAACGCGCGCCAGGTATTGCTAGCGTTGGCATTAGCATCATTTGGTAAGTATAATTCAAAGTTTTCACTAGGTGTAATGACTACAGAGTCCACCTTAACTATTGGCTTAATAATTTTAATTTCTTTTGTATCTATTAAAGTGACATCGCTACTAATTCCTGGCTGCGGGGTAAAGGTATGTGTTGCTGTAATATTTGCTTTGCCTTTAGCAACTCCTGTGATAACGCCAGTATTTGCATTAATATTAGCAATTTCTGGATGATCAGAACTCCAAGTTGTTACTCCTTTAGCTGTAGCGGGCATTAAAGTTCTGGTTGCTGTATAAAAAGATCCAATTTCTAGATTCGGTAGTTCACCAACAGTAATATTTACAGGAAGATCAGGATCAATGATTTTTAAAGGCTCTTCGGCCTCTAGTGATTTGGATCCAAAAGTAACTTGCGCACGAATTACGACATCTCCTGCTTTTTTAGCTGTAATTTTTGCACCATCAATTATTACATATTGATTATTAGGATCAGTTGGATCATCTGCGCGAATATAAACATCGTTAACAACGCGCCATGCAGACCATGTGATTGGTAAATCAGATGCACTTTCTGGCAAAATAGTTGCCCGAGCATCGACACTTGAATTAACAGGTAAGTTCGCAAATGGCTTGATCTCAATACTTGTTGGGCCACTTTCTTCTTCCTCATCAAACATACTTCCTTTACGTAAAGTTGGAAGACCTTGTCCCCATCCTAAATCTTCAGTTAAATTTTTATTTACACCTTCAAGAGCTGATCCAGGTTTAATCGCATAGATATCATATGATTTATTTGTCGGAAACGTTTTTTCTGCTGCAGAAAAATGTTGATATAAATTATCTCGAACATCTGATTTATAATCGGAACCAAATTTATTATTGGCTCCCGGATCATTACTTAACTGTATCTTTTGACAAGTAAATGGGACTTTAAAGGCAGGAATATTTGGGCCATTTAACTCAAAAGACATTTGATATTTTGCACTCTCTGATTTTGTAGGTATTAATTGTAACCAATTTTTGACATTATCACCCCAGGGTAAGACATGGGGATTATTTTTAGCAAAAAGATCCGCTATTTGCGAGCCAGGTACAGCACTCTTTGAAATATCAAATTCTTTACCGCCTGCTACAGCGTAGTCGCCGTATTTGAAAAACAAAGCATTACCATTTTGATTACCTGTATCAAAAAGTTTGGCCATAGCTGTAAAATTTACATCTGATGAAACAGATTTTGTGAAAGGATAATGACTAGTCTTAAATGCGGAATTTCCTGCTTTATCAGCAAAATCAAATAGCGGTGAGGATAATAAGACAATATCATCTGTTTTATTTTTATAATCAATTGTTAAAGTTGCGACATCTACTGTTTGTGCAGACCAATTGCTTCCTAAAATTTCTTTTTTTTCAAACTTCCATCCCAAATTAATCTCAATATTTTTATGATCGGCGTGATCATTGATTTCTCCTGTTTCGCCATTATCAGCCAAAGGATAGATCGTTTGTTTTTCTAAAGTGATAGCATCATCATTTGTACCTTTAGAAAAAGTAAAGTCAACTGGTCCACTGCCTGAGTACAAATTAGTGGTATTTAAACTAAGGTCATATGAAGCTTTGCTGCTATGCCACACGCCCCCACCAATTACAGAAGTAGTCTGCGGCTCATCATCTCCAGCTTTCATGGTCAAAAAGTTAAAATTTTTCAATGAAAACGCCGGATCAATAGCCGGAAGCAACATAACAAGTCCGACTGCTAAAAAAAGTAAACGTTTAATCACTCTGTTAAGCACTGCATTCTCTAGACGCTTTCTTTTAACTCGACGTGGAGTCTTTTTTTTCTTAGATTCCATTTATATCGTTCCTTTCCGCTAGAACGCGTTTTTTAAAGTTTCTAAGAGCCTGCCCAAGATCTCTAATGAAATGAATTGCGCTTACCAAATTGTAATCAAGCAAAGCTTGAAACAACTCGTAAGGAACCCGACAGGTTTTTGGCTCTTTTTCCACACTTTTTCGTTAAAAGACCTGTCGGGTTGCTATCCAGCTTACCCAAGCTTTGCTTGGATTTAAGCTGTGCAACGGGATCATTCATCATTGTGAGATCTTAGACAGGCTCTAAGTATAAGATATGCAACAATCTCCAAAAGGTTGCAAAATTCTACACTCGAAATAATTTTTATAGCTCATATTTTTTTAATTATTAATTAATTTTTCTTTTATATTATATCAATTCTTTATATAAGATCCAAACCATTTGCCGTAAATTAGAGTGAAATAATTATTTTTATAAGTTGCATGAAAGATGGTTTGTTATTTAAAACATTAGACCTCTTGCGAAACTAGGACACAATTTTTAATCATGTCCTAGTTTCGCAAGAGGTCTAATAAAGACGAAAATGATGTTACGCCGGAGAAATTAAAAGAAATTCAACGAAAAAAGGGAATTTATGG
>JAIRLR010000056.1 GCA_031259195.1 Streptococcaceae bacterium
TTTGAGGCAAAAAACGTAGGTTTAGTGGTGCTAAATCGAGGCTCCCGTTCCTTGCGATTTGTAATCAAGCAAAGCTTGAAACAACTCGTAAGGAACCCGACAGGTCTTTTAACGAAAAAATGTGGAAAAAGAGCCAAAATCATTCATCATTGCGAGATCTTGGACAGGCTCTCAAAAAAACCTGGCAGGTTTACAAGTTGTTTTGAGCTTAATTGATTACAAACTTGGTAAACGGGGTTCATCAATAGACAGACAAGTTAACAAGCTCTAAGACAGATTGTCCTTTTGCTCAAGGATTTCAAAAGTTAATTTTCCGTTTAATACATCAACAACTACCTTTGACTTCGGTAAAACTTTGTTCCCTACAGTCAACTTAGCTAGTGGTGTTTCAATTTCACGGGTTAAATATCTTTTTAAAGGCCTTGCTCCGTAAGCTGGTTCATAAGCACATTCAGCAACCCATGTTTTAGCATTTTCTGATATTTCAAGTTCAATTTCTTGCTCTTCTAAACGTTTCACCAACTGACGTGTCATTTTTACAATAATTTCTTTGACATCTTCTAAGCTTAACGGTGTAAAAAAGCAAGTCTCATCAACCCGATTTAAAAATTCAGGCTTAAAATGTCCTTTTAACATCGTTAAAACTTGTTTTTTTAAATCATCCGAAAGCATGCCCTCTTGCACACCTTCCAAAAGCAGCTGCGAGCCAATATTGGATGTCATAATCAAAACCGTATTTTTAAAATCAACCACAACACCTTTAGCATCCGTTAAGCGCCCATCATCAAGAACCTGCAACAAAATATTAAAAACATCAGAATGTGCTTTTTCCACTTCATCCAGCAAAACAATCGTATAAGGATTGCGCCTTACGGCTTCCGTTAACTGCCCACCTTCTTCAAAACCAACATAGCCAGGAGGTGCTCCAACTAAGCGCGAAACACTATATTTTTCCATATACTCACTCATATCAATGCGCACCATCCGCTCTTCTGAGTCAAATAAATTCTCCGCCAACGCTTTAGCAAGCTCCGTTTTCCCAACGCCTGTCGGTCCCAAAAATAAGAAACTGCCCAGCGGCTTATTTGGATCCTGCAAACCAGCCCGCGCACGAATCACCGCATCACTTACCGCATCAACCGCCTCATTTTGTCCGATCACGCGCTTATGAAGCGTATCATTTAACTTCAATAACTTTTCTCGTTCACCTTCAACCAACTTAGCAACAGGAATGCCTGTCAAACGCCCAACTACTTCAGCAATTTCTTCTTCGGTAACCGCCTCTTGTACTAAACGCAAATCATTGCGCTGAGCCTTTTCTTCTAACTCTTTTAACTCCCTTTCCAAGCCAGGAATCTTCCCATGCCTTAAAACGGCAGCTTTTTCCAAATCATAGTTAGCCTCAGCGTCTTCTAATTCATGCCGTATTCGCTCAAGCTCAGCGCGCTTATTACTTACCGCATTGACCTCTTCTTTTTCTGTCTCCCAGCGCATTTTTAAATTATTCGTCTCTTCACGCAAATTCGCCAACTCTTCTTGCAAAACACTCAAGCGCTTCTTTGATGCATCATCAGTTTCTTTCTTAAGTGCAGCTTCTTCAATCTCAAGTTGCATAAGTCTCCTCGTTGCCTGATCGAGCTCTGTTGGCAAACTATTCATCTCTACGCGGATATTAGCACTAGCTTCATCCACCAAATCAATCGCCTTATCTGGCAAAAAACGATCCGTAATATAACGATTAGATAGCTTTGCTGCCGCCACTAAGGCATTATCATGAATACTTACACCATGGTGCACTTCAAAACGCTCTTTTAAACCACGCAAGATTGAAATCGTATCTTCAACTGTTGGCTCCTTGACCAGAACTCTTTGAAAACGCCGCTCTAGTGCCTTATCTTTCTCCATATACTGACGGTACTCATCCAAAGTCGTTGCCCCAATTAAATGCAACTCCCCACGCGCTAACATTGGTTTTAATAAATTTCCAGCATCCATCGAGCCTTCCGTCTTACCCGCACCAACAATGGTATGCAGCTCATCAATAAATAAAATAATTTGCCCGTCTGACTTTTTAACTTCCTGTAAAACCGCTTTTAAACGTTCTTCAAACTCTCCACGAAACTTTGCTCCAGCAATCAAAGCGCCCATATCAAGGGAAAAAACAATCTTATCTTTTAAATTCTCCGGTACATCTTTTCTTACAATTCGCTGCGCTAAGCCCTCAACAATGGCCGTCTTCCCAACACCAGGATCACCAATCAACACCGGATTATTCTTGGTTTTTCGAGATAAAATCCGAATCACATCACGAATCTCTTCATCGCGCCCAATAATTGGATCAAGAGAACCGTCACGCACTCTTTGCACCAAATCTATACCATACTTCTCCAAAGCCTTATATGTCTCTTCTGCATTTTGACTTGTCACACGCTCTCCTCCTCGCATCTCTTCAATTGCACTCTTAAACTTTTTCTTTGTAAAACCAGAGTCAATTAAAAACTTCGTTAACTCATAGTTTTTCAACTCATATAAAGCTAGTAACACAACCTCCGTTGATAAATACTCATCGCCAAATTCATCTCTTAGCTTCTCAGCTTGCGTTAACAACTGAAATAAATTTTGACTCAACGAGCCTCCATACTTGATATTGCCGCCTTCCACAACAAAAAGACGATCTAATTGGGCATCAACACGTGCAATAAAACTCTCAACATCCGCGCCTAAATCCTTATAAAAATTATAAGCAAAATGATCTGGTTGCAAAAAAATCTTCCATAAATGAGCAATGTCGACCTCTTGATGTTTACGCACGGCAGCTACTTGTTGAGCTTTAGCAAATGACTGCTGCACAGCCGTTGTCCACTTTTCAAAATTCATAAACTCACTCCTTGTAATGTTTCTAAAAGTATTATACAAGTACAGACACACTCTGACTATCATGATATACAGGACCGATGCATGAAAATTTTCAAATAAATATCTAAAATCATCTAAGAGCCTGTCCATAATCTCATCTTTTTAGAGCCTGTTCAGCCA
>JAIRLR010000147.1 GCA_031259195.1 Streptococcaceae bacterium
GCTGAAAAGTTAGGTAATTGCAATGAATGTATCGCTAAACCGCAAACAGCGTACCCTTATATGTCAAATTTGGCGCGGAAATATTTGCGAGATGAGTTTGATTTTACTTACCAAAACTCTTTATTTTCGATGAAACCGATCTTGATCGCTTCCGAAATTGATGATAGCAGACCAACAGTTATCAAAAAGCTTAGAACCTCTCCAATCTTTGTAAGTGTGCTTTCGGGCAAGATAAATACCGTTTATGATCTGGATGATTTATTAATCAGCCAATAGATTAGAAAATGTTAAGAATTGTTGATATTCATATGTTTGAATAGTTGTTTTTATTTTTTTTTATGCTATTATAAGTTCGTTGAATTCATTGCTTAACTATTATTTTAAGTATTCAGAAAGGAAGATAGATAAATATGAAATTGAAAAAGTCGGTTTTATTTTTGGCAGCAGTGACTTCTTTGGGAGGAGTTATTGCATTAGGAGAGCGAGTTCATGCTGATTTGCCAGATGCAATTTTAGCTCAATTAAGTCCTGCACAAAAAGTTCAGTATGAAAAACATAAAGCTCATTTCACTCCTGTTAAAACCAGTGCAATGGAAGAAGTTATTATAAGAGTAGTAGAGAAAGGACGTATTGGAGAGGTGCCGCTTAGTGCTTTTGATACTTATGCTGAAAAGTTAGAGGCACAAACAGATGAGTTCGTTCGTCAAAATATAGATCAAGTAGATGTTTTTGTTGACCAAGTTATTGCTAATAAAGACAATGGCAGCATTAGTGTTCTAGATGATATTTTAGAGGTTAGGTATCTTTATAGGCTATTGAATCCTAATTCTCCTTTCAAAATTCACCATATTACAGATAATTGGCAAGAAGTTGAGAAGCTTAAAGCTGCAGGTTGGATTTATGAAGGAATTGTCGGTTTATATAATGGTCGTGGAGACGGCGCTCCTATTTACAGATTATATAATCAAAACTCTCCTTGGGGTGAACATTTGATAACACCTGACTGGAATGAAGTTCAATATCTAATAAATGCAAGTAAAGGTGCTTGGAAATTGGAAGGTGGAAATGAAACTGTTGATAAGGGCGAAACAAGAATGGTTGCATTTTATGTTCCGAATATACGAATTGGTAGAGAGGAAGTTATGCAACGTGGTCCTGTATTTGGAGCTGTTTACCGTATATATAATAAATTAAATGGTGGAGAACATTTCTATACGATGAATTGGAATGAAGTTTTACAAGCAGAGAAATTAGGTTGGGTATATGAAGGAATAGTTTGGCTATACAAATAATTGACTTTAATAAGTGTTTTTTAAAAGATTCGGTATTGAATAATAGTTTACTTAATACCGAGTTTTTTTATTTTATGATTTTCATTGAAGCAAAGACTGAAGTTTCAAGAAGTATCGTTATTCCAAGAGTTGAGCTTAAGAAAAGGAAAGGCTGATTAAAGCAGCTCATAGACTCATTGTTCATTATTTGATAGACTGGCTTGGCCAGCAGTGCTAAGCCTAAAAAAGCGATAAAACTTACAATGCAGGAAAGCCATAGGCGATTTTCAAAATATAGCGGTACAAAAAGTGCAGTAAAGAACGTAAACATTGCATAAAATAATAAAAAGATTGGCAGGATATTTTCTTCTGAGAGATAACCATAAATTTTCAAAAAAATTATTAAAGAAATAAAAAGGTAGCTAGCAAAAACAAGCCAGTAAATATATTTGGATAGAACAAGTTGTTTTTTGGTAGCTAAATTTTTTGCTACCGACAAATTTTGCTGAAAGTTTAGGATAAGAAAAGATAGTAGAACAAAGAACATGCCGATAAAAGTAATATCAAAGACATTTTCAAAAGGATTAGTGCTCGCCATCCAAGTATTGTTAGAGATGATATGTTGCAAGGTTTTTAGTGGTGTTAGGATTAAAAGTGAGCATAAGGTGTTGCTGCAGATGACTAAGATAGGAGCGAGGAACTTTGTCGCAGCGAGATCTTTTAAAAATAAATTTACATATGTTCGCATATAAAACACATCCTTCAAAGTAATAGTTTCAACCTACAGTATCACTTGCTTTTTTTAGTTTCTCTTTTTATTATACCCAATTCCCTGATTTCTCCAAGAATTAACGGTGCATGTTCAATGCTGACTTCGCTAAATTCAAGGCCAAACCACTTAGAGTCTGTTAACTTGTCTGTCTATTGATGGATTTTTTGAGAAATTTTTGCGCATTTCTAGAAAAAAACGCAGGAATAGCGTAGCGGTGGTGCTATTTCGAAGTTTTTTGACAAAAAAGTGTCAAAAATTAATCAAAATTGTGCAATTCTGGAGATCGTTAACAGACTCTTAAGTAAATGGCATGCAGATAAATTACAAATCTAACTGTCTGCTGCCCTCAATAAGGAATTAAGAATAAATAATGGTATAATTAAAAATATAATTTAAAGGAGGAAGTTGCCTTATTTCAAGGGTGTTTTTATATGAGTCAATACATAGTAAAACATCTTGTCAAAGGAGAGGTTATGTTCAAAATACTAGTCATCGGTTTCGGAGGACGCGAGCATGCGATTGCCAAAAAATTTTTAGAATCTGAGAAGGTTGAAAAAGTTTATGTTGCCAAGGGAAATGCTGGTATGAAAAGAGATGGGATTATTCTCGTTGACATTGCTGAGGATGATCATGCCAGCTTGATTCAATTTGCCAAAGAGAAGCAAATTTCTTGGACGTTTGTTGGGCCAGAGGTTCCTTTGTTAAATGGCATTGTGGATGATTTTACGGCAGTAGGATTGAAAATTTTTGGACCGACAAAAGCAGCAGCAATGATTGAAGGCTCGAAAAACTTTGCTAAAGAAATTATGGACAAATACGATGTGCCAACAGCTAGCTACAAAACATTTTCTGATTTTTCAAAAGCTAAAGCGTACGTTGAAATAAAAGGCGCGCCGATTGTGATCAAAGCGGATGGTTTAGCTGCTGGCAAAGGAGTTGTTGTTGCTTTTACCGTAGAAGAAGCAATCCTTGCGTTATCAAATATGTTGGAAGGTAATCAATTCGGGGAAAGTGGCTCTTGCGTGGTTGTAGAGGAGTTTTTAGAGGGCGAAGAATTTTCTTTATTAAGCTTTGTAAAGGGAGAAAAAATTTATCCCATGGTGATTGCTCAGGATCATAAGCGAGCATATGATAATGATAAAGGTCCTAATACCGGAGGGATGGGAACGTACTCACCTGTACTGCAAATTTCTCAAAAAATAGTTGATGAAGCTCTTGAGAAAATTATCAAACCTGTTGCTAGCGGAATGGGCAAAGATGGAACCCCTTTTACAGGGATCCTTTATGCAGGACTGATTGCAACAAAGGAAGGGCCAAAAGTGATTGAGTTTAACGCTCGTTTTGGTGATCCGGAAACGCAAGTTGTTTTGCCGCGCTTAACTTCTGATCTGGCGCAGATTATCGATGATTTGTTATATGATAAAGAGCCGGTAGTAACTTGGCATAAAGATGGAGTAACGCTTGGGGTTGTGGTTGCTGCTGAAGGTTACCCTCGAGAGTACAAAAAAGGAATGCTCGTTCCTGCAGAGTTTAAGAATTCAGAAGTAACTCCTTACTACGCTGGGGTTGCTTGCAATGAAAATGGCGAATTAATCGCTAATGGCGGGCGTGTTTTTTTACTTTGTGCAACGGCAGATAATGTAAAGACGGCACAAAAGAAAATTTATGATGAATTAGATCAACAAACTCTCGACGGATTTTTCTATCGAAAAGATATTGGCTATAAGGCGGATTAATACTATTTTGAACGATGATGTAGTAATTAGAAAATAGGTTTT
>JAIRLR010000157.1 GCA_031259195.1 Streptococcaceae bacterium
TGCTCCATTTGCATCAGCATTTGGCTTATTTGCATCATCAACCTCCCTTTTGTCTGGATCTTTGGCATAATGGACGACGTTGGTATCATCTTCAAACTGTACTGAAACCTCAGTATCCACCGCTTTTGCTTGTGATGCCATAACAACTGACAATAAAGTTCCCGACAATAACAACCCCGCCAAAATTTTTTGTTTCTTTAATCTCATTTGTGTTACCTCCTTAAATTTACTTTTTAAAATTTTGAGAACCTATTAACGGTTCTTTGATAGTATATAAGATTTGTGAAGTAAATGGAAGAAAAAAATTACACATAAATTTTTAGACAAAAAAATACAATATTGGCTAAGATCATTGAAATATGAGCTTTTAACGCATGTTAAACAACTTGACAACAATAAAATTAAAATATTAGTTTTTTTAACGCTTTGTGTAATTTTTTATATATTTTAGGAATTTGAATGATATTCTTTGACTATTTTAAAAGAATCTGGATCTCCTCGATCTGTAGATCCAGTAAATGGATACCATGTTATACTTAGAACCTGTTAACTTGTCTTAAATTGCGAACTTACCTTAACGATTGGCAAGCGTTAGCTTGACAGAGTTTAAGCAGGATGTACTTACTTGGTGCGACTTTTTTGGTAATTTTTGGCCTTTCTTTATCAAAAAGCCTCAAAATAGCACCACTATTTTTACGTTTTTTTCCTAAAAATGCACAAAAATTTCTCAAAAAAACCTGGCAGGTTTACAAGTTGTTTTGAGCTTAATTGATTACAAACTTGGTAAACGGGGTTCCTCAATAGATAGACAAGTTAACAGGTTCTTACAGGTATAGACAACTTTTTCGCGGGTGTTTTGCGTGAGGGAATTCGTGATATAGACGTCAATACTTGATATTGCTATAATGGTTGTGGCTTTGAAAATGTTTTAGAATCTGCCCAACATCTTCTAGCGGTGAAAGTTTTTGATAATTTTTTGCACAGTGCAGGAAAACTCATCCTTCGTTTTCCTTTATCAATTACCTAAAAGCTTATGCTTAGCCTAAGTTTGCACAAAATTATTCAAAAATTTCGTCCACTGAAAGATATCGAACAAGTTCTAGTTTCATTTTTTCTTTTTGTTTTTTGATGAGGTTTTATTATGAAAATGAAAGAGAATATTACAATTTTAAATAATGATTATATAAAGAAGCTTAAAGTAGAAGAAAAAGAGAAATATAAAGAGCTTGTTTTTCGTCGTCGAAGGTTAGGAATGTTTGCTTTTATCAGCGTAATTATATTTTCTTTTATTGCGATTCAGCTGAAGATAAATTATGATAAGGTAGTAAAAGCAAGCGTTATCAGAGATGAAGTTATAAAACAGCAAAAAACTTTGAAACAGCAAAAAGAGAAATTAAAAAAAAAAGCTAAGTTATTAGAAGATGAAGATTATGTAGCTAAGGTAGCTCGAAATAAATATTATTTTTCAAAAGAATGGGAGCAAATTTATACTGTCCCTGAGTATTGGTAGGTTCTAAAAGGTAAACCGGAAATAAATTAATTTATCGAAACAAAGTTATGGAGGGAATCGTTTTAAATGTCAATCGAAGTAGGTTCTGTCTTACAAGGAAAGGTTACAGGGATTACAAAATTTGGAGCATTTGTTAAGCTATCAAACGGAAGCAGTGGATTAGTTCATATTAGTGAAGCTTCTACAGATTTTATTAAAGAAATAAGTGATGTTCTTGCTGTCGGAGATGAAGTCAATGTAAAAGTTATATCAGTGGCGGATAATGGGAAAATCGTCTTATCTATTAAGCAAACTATGGAAGCGGTTGATCATAAAAAAGATTTTTCTTTTCCAAAAGGCTCAAGTTCTTTTGAAAATAATCGTAAAAATGCAAATAGAAGAAACAATAAAGCCAAGCCAGATAAAGGTTTTGATGCTTTAATGAGTTCTTTTTTAAAGAATAGTGAAAAAAAACTATCTTCTCTTCGTCGAAATACAGAGGGCAAAAGAGGTGGACGAGGCGGGCGTCGTTCATAAAAATGAAAAAAAGATTTTTAGAGCATCTTCAGAAAACAAGGGTGTTATTACCTGGAGAAAAAATTTTAGTAGCAGTTTCTGGTGGTGTGGATTCGGTTGTTTTGCTTTCTTTGCTGCTAGAGTTTCAAAAAATGTTTCAGTGGGAAATTGCGATTGCTCATGTTAATCATAAATTGCGTTTTGAAAGTGATAAAGAAGCGTTGTTTGTAAAAAAAACGGCCAATGAGTTTCAATTAGCTTATTTTGAAAAATCGTGGTTGGAAGACTCAGAGCAAACAGTGGCAATCGAGAAGAAAGCCAGGTCATTTCGTTATAATTATTTTGCCTCTTTAATGCAAGATTATGACTTTACCTCTCTTGTAACTGCACATCATGGTGATGATCAGATCGAAACGCAAATGATGAAATGGATTCGTGGAAATTTTCTTGGTAGTTTAAAGGGCATTTTGGAAGTACAGTCTTTTGCAAATGGCAAGCTTGCTCGTCCGCTGTTACCATTTACTAAAATGGATTTATATCAGGAAGCAAAGAGGCAGCAGTTAACTTATTATGAAGATGTTAGTAATCAAGATGAAAAGTATTTTCGAAATCGTATTCGTAAGCAAATTCTGCCTGTTATAAAAAAGGAAAATCCCAATGCTACTGCTTGTGCTAATCGTTTTTCCAAGCAGGTTTATTTTTTTGAAGAGTTGTTAAAAGAGTCTTTTAATGAATGGTTTAATGAAAATGATATTTTGAATTTAAATACTTTTTTGCTTTTAAGTGAAGCAAAGCAGTATTTTTATTTGATGGCTTACTTTGCACAAAAAGAAATTATCTTAACTGATGCTGAATTAGAGATGGTTTTAGAAGTGCTGTTTGATGATGATAAGCCGAATTGGAAATATAAAATTTCAGATGGAATTTACTTTGTTAAAGCATATAAAGAAGCTTATGTGACGGATTGTTTAAAAAAAATAGACAAGGCTTGGCATGTTCTTAATTTAGGCGAAAGTATTTGGCTTTCAAAGAATCAATGGTTGGGTTTTGGTGTAAATTATTTTAAAAATGACAGTGTGGTGATAGAAAGATATCAAACTCCTTTAGCAAAGATTATCGCTAGACATCCCAAAGCAGGAGATAGACTTGCTTTAACACCTGCCTTTTCTAAAAAAATTGCACGCTTATTTATAGATGAAAAAGTGCCGGCAATTAAACGCTCAGAGCAATGGTTAGTGGAAGATGAGCGAGGGATTTTATTTATCCCAAAATTCAAATATTCTTATTTGAGTCAAAAGATGGAAACTGATAGAATGACAAATAAAATTGTTTATGTAAATACCGGCAGCGAGGACATACATGCTTGAAGATGATATTTTGAAAATTTTATATTCAAAATATGTTACAATAAAACAATGAAAAAGAAAGAAAATCGTGCCTTAAATCAACGATTTCAATGAAAGAGAGAGACTATATGAACAAGAAGAAAAAGGGAGGCTTTTTAAAAAGTTCTCTGTTTTCTATTTTAATTTTGATTGCTTTAGTGGGGGTAGTGCAGATTGCTTTTAATGGCTCGAGCAAAGTTGTTAAAGATGTCAATTATTCAGAATTTATCAAAGAATTGAAAGATGGTGAAATTTCAAAGTTTTCAGTGCAACCAGCTGGTGGTGTTTATAAAGTAAAAGGGACTTATAAAAATAATCAACAAATTAAAAATACTGGAGGTTTAACCAATTTTGGTTTATCGTCGAATGCTTCTACCAAGAACTTTGCAACAGTGATTTTGCCAAGTGATTCAACGATTGCCAATATTCAAAAATTGGCAGAAGATATGAAAGCAACCTTTATTGTTAAAGAAGAATCTTCTAATGGTATGTGGATTTCGCTTGGTATGACTCTTTTACCGGTGATACTTATTTTTATTTTCTTCTATATGATGATGGGAAGTTCGCAGCAAGGCGGCGGGCGTGGGATAATGTCTTTTGGCAAGTCAAAAGCTAAAGCAGCTGATAAAAAGGTAAATAAGATCCGTTTTTCTGATGTTGCCGGTGCAGAGGAAGAAAAGCAAGAGTTAGTTGAAGTTGTAGAATTTTTAAAAGATCCTAATAAGTTTGCAGCTTTAGGAGCAAGGATTCCTGCAGGAGTACTGTTAGAAGGACCTCCTGGTACAGGTAAGACATTGTTAGCAAAAGCTGTAGCTGGTGAAGCAGGTGTGCCGTTTTACTCTATCTCAGGATCAGATTTTGTCGAAATGTTTGTCGGTGTTGGTGCAAGTCGTGTCCGTGATTTATTTGAGAAAGCTAAAAAAAATGCTCCGGCAATTATTTTTATTGATGAAATCGATGCCGTTGGTCGTCAGCGCGGTGCTGGAATGGGCGGTGGACATGATGAGCGTGAACAAACGCTTAATCAATTACTGGTTGAAATGGATGGCTTTGATGGTAATGAAGGGGTAATTGTCATTGCCGCTACCAACCGTTCGGATGTTTTAGATCCGGCATTGCTACGTCCAGGACGTTTTGATCGTCAGATTTTGGTAGGACGTCCAGATATTAAGGGACGGGAAGCAATTTTACGTGTTCATGCCAAGAATAAGCCGTTGGCAGGTGATGTTGACTTAAAGGTTGTAGCGCAGCAAACACCAGGTTTTGCCGGTGCAGAGCTTGAAAATATCTTAAATGAAGCGGCATTGGTGGCCGCACGTCGAGATAAAACACAAATTGATGCTTCAGATATTGATGAGGCGGAAGACCGTGTGATTGCCGGACCTGCGAAGAAGGATCGTGTGATTAATAAACAAGAGCGAAGAATGATTGCTTTTCATGAAGCAGGTCATACGATTGTTGGTTTAGTGCTGTCAAATGCGCGAGTGGTTCATAAAGTAACGATTGTACCACGTGGTCGAGCAGGTGGATATATGATCGCTTTACCAAAAGAGGATCAAAATCTATTATCAAAAGATGATATTTTTGAACAATTATCCGGTTTAATGGGTGGGCGTGTAGCTGAGGAAATTGTTTTTCAAAAGCAGACAACGGGAGCTTCTAATGATTTTAAACAAGCAACACAAATGGCGCGTTCAATGGTTACTGAATATGGGATGAGTGAAAGATTAGGTCCTGTTCAGTATGAAAGTAATCATGCGGTATTTCTAGGACGTGATTATGGGCAAGGCAAAGGTTATTCTGAGCATTTAGCCTATGAAATTGATGAAGAGGTGCGTCGCATTTTAACTGCAGCTCATGATAAGGCGTATGAGATTATCCAAAGTAATCGTGAAAAGCATCAGTTGATTGCGGAGAAATTATTAAAATTTGAAACTTTAGATGCAGCACAGATTAAATCTTTATATGAAACAGGGGAAATGCCGTTTGATGATGCTAATCCTGAAGAATCAACGAGGGCATTAACTTTTGAGGAAGCTAAAAAAGCATTGGAAAAAAAAGATAAAAAAGAACATGAATAATTGATAAATGTCACGTCGGGTCGTTTTCAGTCCTTTTACATTGAAAGGATGTTGTCTAAGTGCAACTGGATTTATCTGTCTTAGAAACAGTCGCTCCTGATGTTTTAGATGTTTTACAGCAGCGTTTTCTTATCTTACGAAATATTTACTGGATGCAGCCTGTTGGTCGAAGGTTACTTGCTGAAAAAATTGGTTTGACGGAGCGAGTCTTGCGTTCGCAAATAGATATTCTAAGAGATTTACAATTGCTACGTATTTCTAAGTCGGGAATGGTATTGACAAAAGTGGGTGTGAATTCTGTTCAAAATTTGGAAAAAATGATGGACGTTCTTCAAGGTTTTCATTTGATGGAAAACAAGTTAAAAAGCTATTTTGGTATACGAAAAGTAACAATTGTTGCTGGTGATAGTGATGTTCAAAAGAAAATTATCGAAGAATTTGGTTCTGTTGTTACGCAAATTTTGAATGACTTACTGCCTGATGGAGAAAATATTATTGCAACAATGGGCGGCACTACGATGTCAGTAGTAGCGTCTAATCTTTCTAAGCTGGAAACAAAAATGCGACATAATACTTTTGTTCCTGCACGTGGTGGCATTGGCGAAGCTATTTCTGTGCAAGCCAACTCGGTTAGTGAAAAAATGGCTCAACATACTGGAGGTAAATATCGTACTTTGTACGTTCCGGAGCATGTTCGGCAAAAAACATATGAATTGTTAATTGAAGAACCAGCGATTCAAGAGGTACTACAGTTAGTTAGGCAAGCAAATTGCGTTATTCATAGCATTGGTTTGGCACTTCATAGGCAGATAGACGAAAAATGATGGAAGATGAGATTGTTAAAATAAAACAACTTGGAGCGGTGGCAGAAAGTTTTGGCTATTTTTTTGATAAAGGAGGCATGGTTGTTTACAAATTGCCAAGAATTGGTCTACAATTGAGCCAGCTTGAGTCTATTCCTATTATTTTGGCGGTAGCTGGTTAAAAGTAAAGCGCAAGCAATTCATGCATATATGAAAAATGCACCAAAGAAAACATGGCTTATTACTGATGAAGCTGCTGCTTGTGAAACTTTAAAAATGATAGAAGTATTAGAGTGGTTTTAAGAGGGGATCGGTGTATTTGCACCCTTTTATAAATAATATTGATTTTCATAAGGAGGAAATCTACAAATGACAATAAAAGTAGGTATTAATGGTTTTGGGCGTATCGGACGTTTAGCATTTCGCCGGATTCAAAATGTTGAAGGGGTAGAAGTTGTTGCTATCAACGATCTAACAGATTCTCGTATGTTGGCTCATTTATTAAAATATGATACAACACAAGGTCGTTTTGATGGAACGGTTGAAGTTCAAAAGGACGCTTTTGTTGTAAATGGTAAGAAAGTTGCCATTTCTAAAAATCCTAATCCAGCGGAAATTGGATGGGATAAGTGGGATGTAGATGTTGTTCTTGAAGCAACTGGCTTCTTTGCTTCTAAAGAAAAAGCAGAACAACATATTACTGGTGGAGCAAAAAAAGTTGTGATTACCGCTCCTGGTGGTGCTGATGTTAAGACAATTGTTTATAATACTAATCACAATACATTAGATGGCTTTGAAACAGTGATTTCTGCTGGTTCTTGCACGACAAACTGTTTAGCGCCAATGGCTGATGCACTGCATAAGCATTTTGGTATTAAAGTGGGAACAATGACCACAGTTCACGGTTACACTGGAGATCAAATGACCCTTGATGGACCTCATCGCGGTGGAGATCTACGTCGTGCACGTGCGGCTGCAGAAAATATTGTCCCAAATTCAACAGGGGCAGCAAAAGCGATTGGTTTAGTGATTCCTGAGTTGAAAGGTAAACTCTCTGGTCATGCCCAACGCGTTCCGATTCCAACAGGTTCATTAACTGAATTAGTAACTATTTTAGGTAAAAAAGTAACAGTTAATGAAGTAAATTCCGTGATGAAAGCTGACTCTGATGAATCTTACGGATATAATGAAGACGAAATCGTATCTTCAGATATTGTTGGCATGACTTATGGTTCGTTATTTGATGCAACACAAACAGAAATTATGCATGGGGACGATGATACGCAATTAATTAAAACGGTGTCTTGGTATGACAATGAAATGTCTTACACAGCTCAATTAGTGCGTACGCTTGCTTACTTTGCAAGTTTGATAAAGTAAAAAGAAGAATAGACCTCTTTGCCAAACCATTAAAAATCAGCTAAACTACGTGATTAGAACCTGTTAACTTGTCTCCAGAATTGCGCAATTTTGTTTAATTTTTAACACTTTTTTGTCAAAAGACCTGTCGGGTTTCTTACAATTTATTTTGAGTTTACTTGATTACAAATCGCAAGGAACGAGATCCTCGAAATATTATTAACGCTTCGCTATTCTGCGTTTTTTTCCGCAAATTGCCTAAAAATTAACCAAAAATTTCATCAATATAAAAACAATTTAACAGGTTCTAATTCATAGCACAGCGCCGTCACTAATTGCATCCAAATCCGCAAAAAATTCAATATGCTGGTGCAGATTACAAAATTCAATCGGAGCATCTCCGCCATATTCGCCATCCAAATTGATCATTAAACGTTCATTGGGATTAAGCACTTCCACTTTAATTTTAGCCGTTTTTGTGTAAACGACCTTAGGATCTTTGATATGTTTTCCCCCGTTTAAAACAGCGGCAATAATTCGCATAATCTCAAATAAATTTGCTTTTTTTACAATTAATAATGAAAATTTTCCATCGTCAAACTTTGCATCAGGAGCGATTGTTTCAAAACCGGCAACAGAGTTAGTTAAACCAGCAAAAAACATGGATGTCTCCCCTTCGTAAACTCCATCATCATAAGTAATACGGATATTTCTTGGCTGAATGCGCGGCAATATTTCGGCCCCTTTTGTTAAATAAGCCAAATAACCAAATGTCCTTTTTAAATTCGATGGAACCTCAAAGGTTAACTCCGTCAAACCGCCTCCAGCAGCGATATTGACAAAATATTTTTCATCAGTCTGTCCGATATCCATTTTCACCGTTTGCTTTTTATGCAATATACGAATAGCGTCAATTGGGTTAGTACGCGGAATTTTCAAAGCTCTGGCATAGTCATTCGTTGTTCCTGCCGGGATAATCGCGATTTTTGGCCGTTTTGCAAGTGGCGCAACACCGTTTACCACTTCGTTAATCGTTCCATCGCCTCCAGCAGCGGCAACTAAATCAAAATCCAATATCCCAACACGGCGCGCTTCTTTACAAGCAGAATTTTTCTTAGCTGTTGTGGCAAAAGCACTGGTTTCATAATCCATATTTTCTAACTCATTTAAAACATCCGGAAGAAATCGTTTCATTAACTCCTTCCCCGAAGTTGGATTATAAATTACACGAGCTTTTTTCAATGCTTTCACCTCATATCAAAGATATTTAATTTTTGGCAAGCTCCTCCAACAATAATTTATTTACCACTGCGGGATTTGCTTGACCTTTTGTGGCCTTCATAATTTGCCCCATTAACGCTTTGATCGCGCGATCTTTTCCAGCTTTAAAGTCCTCTACTGACTGCGCATTATTTGCCAATACTTCATAAATAATTGGCAGCAATTGTCCAGGATCAGATAGCTGTACTAAGCCTTTTTTCTCTACTATCTCTTTGGGGTCACCACCATTTTGAGCTAATTCTAAAAAGACTTTCTTCGCCATTTTTGAACTAATTATGCCGTTATCAATTAACTGAATCATCTCTGAAAGATTTTTCGGCGTTAAGGAAATATCTTTTAGCTCTTTCTTTTCCGCATTTAAAAACTGCGACACCTCGCCCATCAACCAATTTGAAACTTTTTTAGCATCTGCTCCTTTGGCGACTGTCGCATCAAAAAAGTTCGACATCTCAGGGGTTAACGTCAGCACTTTAGCATCATACTCCGGCAGCCCAAGTTCATTTACATAACGCTTCCGCCTTGCAGCTGGCAAATCAGGCATTGCTTGCTTGACTTCTTCAATCCACTCATCAGAAATCACAAGTCTTGGCAAGTCAGGCTCCGGAAAATAACGATAATCACTCGCTCCTTCTTTCACCCGCATCAAAACCGTTGTTCCATCTGCATCATCAAAACGACGAGTTTCTTGACGAATAGCACCACCACTACGTAAAATCTTTTCCTGACGCTTTTGTTCATAGATCAGGCCCTTACGAACATTGCTAAAAGAGTTCAGATTTTTAAGCTCTGTCTTTACACCCAATATTTCTTGCCCATACGGTCGCAAAGAAATGTTAGCATCCACTCGCATTGATCCCTCTTCCATTTTCACATCAGAAATTCCGGTAAACAAAATCACTGCCTTCAAGGCTTCTAGATATGCATATGCTTCTTCAGCAGAGTGTATATCAGCTTCTGAGACAATCTCAAGCAGCGGCACACCCTGCCGATTTAAATCAACATAGGAATAACCACCCGCACCATGTGTATTCTTTCCCGCATCTTCTTCTAAATGCGCACGTTCAATCCGAATTTTTTTGCGTTCACCTTCAACCTCGATTTCAAGCCAGCCATCATGTCCAATCGGTTCATCAAACTGTGAAATTTGATATGCTTTTGGCGTATCGGGATAAAAATAATTCTTCCGATCAAAATGCGTACTCTTTGAAATTTTCATATTTAGCGCCAGCGCGGCTTTGATGCCAAACTCGACCATTTGCTGATTTACCACTGGCAATACTCCAGGATAACCCCAGTCGATTACATTGGTGTTGGTATTTGGATCCGCTCCAAAATGCGCAGGAGAAGGAGAATAAGCTTTGGAATTTGTATTTAACTCGACATGGACTTCAAGTCCAATCACTGTTTCCAAATTCATGCCTTCACCCCTTCTAAAGCAGCCTCTTCAAAGGCAGCAGCCATTTGATACATTTTTTGCTCTTCCCAATAATTGCCAATAATTTGTAAACCAACCGGCAAACCATCAGAAAGACCAGCCGGCACACTCATTCCAGGAAGTCCCGCTAAGTTTACGGGAATCGTCAATAAATCACCCATATACATGGTAATCGGATCATTAATATTTTCACCAATGTCATACGCTACAATTGGCGCTGTGGGTCCAATAATTACATCATACTCCGCAAAAATTTTCTTAAAATCTTGAATAATCAACGTACGAACTTGCCCTGCTTTCTTAAAGTACGCATCATAAAAACCTGCAGACAAGCTAAAGGTTCCCAACATAATGCGACGTTTTACTTCTTCACCAAAACCTTCTGAGCGTGAATTTACATACACATCATCTAGAGTTTTAAACTCTTTAGTCCGATATCCATAACGAATCCCATCAAAGCGCTGCAAGTTCGAGCTAGCTTCTGATGAAGCGACGATATAGTACACAGCCACATCGTATTTGGAATGCGGAAGACTTACCTCTTCAACACTGGCACCGAGATCTTTAAACACTTGAGCAGCTTTTAAAACTTGCTCTTTAACACCTTCCTGAATGCCTTCATCCAAGTATTCCTTTGGTAAAGCAATCTTCATCCCCTTTATATCTTTGTGAAGATAAGATGTAAAGTCCGGCACTTCTCTTTTAGCAGAAGTAGCATCTTTTATGTCATGCCCACAAATCGCCTTTAACACCAAAGCATTGTCCTGAACATTTCGTGTAAATGGCCCAATCTGATCTAGCGAAGAAGCAAAAGCAATTAAGCCAAAACGTGAGACTCGTCCATATGTTGGTTTCATACCAACAATACCATTAAAAGCAGCTGGCTGGCGAATTGAACCACCAGTATCAGATCCTAATGACATTGGCAACTCTCCTGCAGCAACCGCCACAGCTGAACCTGCAGACGATCCGCCGGCAACTTTGCTTTGATCCCAAGCATTTTTGGTTATTTTAAAAGCAGAATGCTCTCCGGAGCTGCCCATGGCAAACTCATCCATATTTAACTTGCCAATCGTCACGACACCTGCTTGATCTAACTTTTCCACCACAGTTGCATTATAAATTGGCCCAAAGTTAGATAAAATCTTTGAACCTGCTGTTGTCAAAAGATCTTTAGTAACGATGTTATCCTTTAAGCCAATCGGCAAACCTTTTAATGTCTCCTCTTCGGTAATCCCTTCAGTATCAATTTTTTCGGCGCGTTTTAGCGCATTATCTTCGTCAATTGTTAAAAAAGCCTCCACTGTCGGCTCTATTTTTTTCATACGTTTTAGGACATCTTGTGTTATCTCTGTAGCACTGACTTCTTTTTTCACCAATAAACCATGAAGCTCACTTAATGATTTCTTATGCAAATCAGACATTAAATCTAAGCCTTCCCTTCATCCAAAATTGCTGGCACCTTAATAAAGCCATTTTCCTCTGCCGGAACATTTTTCATCAACTCCTTGCGATCCATGCCAGGAATTGCTACATCTCTTCGTAAAACATTAATAGAATCTACTACATGAGAAGTAAACGGAATATTTGTTGTATCAACTTCATTAAGCAGTTTTACCATATCAATAATTTTTCCAAACGTTTTAGTGAACTGATACAGCTCCTCTTGCAAAAACTCTAACTTAGCAAGCTTTGCTACATGTTTGATTTTCTCTTCGCTAATAGTCATACTATCTCTCCTTATGCAGCAGCTCTTTTTCATAATCATAATTATAGCTTTTCTGCAAGCAGCAGTAAAATGATTTTACATAAGGAACCAACTTTTAAGAACCTGTTAACGATCTCCAGAATTGCGCAATTTTTGTTAATTTTTGGCACTTTTTTGTCAAAAAGCCTCGAAATAGCACCACTATTCCTGCGTTTTTTTCCGCAGATTGCCTAAA
>JAIRLR010000008.1 GCA_031259195.1 Streptococcaceae bacterium
ATAGCTTTTCCATCCATAATTCCGCCAAGTATTGATAATTTTTCATTGGCTTCGGAAAATTGTGATAAAGCTTTAGACATCCCTACGGGATTATTTGAATAAGCCAAAGCTGTTGGGCCTTTCAAATACTTACTTAATCCGTCTAACATTGAGTCTTTTACTATTATGCGAGCTAGTGTATTTTTTAGAATTTTAAAATTAGCTTCCGCATCATGCATGTCTTTTCGAAGTTTTGTTATTTCAGCTACGGTTATTCCAGAAGATCTATCAACTGCAACAACGATAGATGAATTATCCAACTCCTTCTTAACGTGCGATACGAAGGATTCTTTTTCATTTCTTTTCATACTTAAAATCTCCTCATACCTTACTCTTTTTCCATTACAGAAGGAGTAAAAAAATACCACTTCTGTCTATGTAGGCAGTTTCAAACTTTTACTTTGATCGCAAAATCAAAACCTACAGTCTCCGACAATGCTTAAAATTTTAAGCATTATTTCTGTGGGTATACTTAAAATTTCTACCAACAAAACTTTTAACGTAATAAAATTATATTCTTCTTAAATTTTCTAATCAACAATAAAAGTAATCCCCACTCCCATAGTTGAACTTAAAGTCATTTTTTTAAGATAAGTTCCTTTTGAAGCAGCTGGTTTTGCTTTTAATACAGCATCTATTAATGCTTTTGCATTTTCAGATATTTGTTCTTCAGAAAAACTTGCCTTACCAATCCCAGCGTGAACAATCCCGCCTTTTTCGGTTCTATATTCAATCTGTCCGCTTTTTACATTATTTATAGCCGTAACCAAATCTGTTGTGACGGTTCCCAACTTGGGATTAGGCATAAGCCCTTTAGGTCCAAGAATCTTCCCGACTCTTCCGACCAAAGGCATCATGTCTGGAGTTGCAATGCATCGATCAAAAGCCATATTTCCTTTCTGGACCATTTCAACCAAATCTTCAGCTCCGACGATATCCGCTCCCGCTTTTTTTGCTTCTTCTGCTTTGAGATCTTTTGCAAAAACGGCAATTCGATAAGTTTTTCCTGTTCCGTGTGGCAAATTTATAACACTTCTTATATTCTGATCTGCTTTTGTTGTATCAACTCCAAGCATTATGCTTATTTCGATAGTTTCATCGAACTTAGCATTTGCGTTTTTTTTAATAATAGATACTGCTTCTTTAAAAGAATAAACTTTATTAAGATCTATATCTTTTTTTATGTTTTTCAATCTTTTGCATATACGTGCCATAATTTTACCCCTCTATCACTTCAACGCCAATAGATCTTGCTGAACCAATGATCATTTGGCTGGCGGCTTCTATGTCATTAGCATTTAAGTCCTGCATTTTTTGCTTTGCTATTTCCCTAACCTGAGACATAGTAATCTTCGCAATATTAGGGGTTATTCCTGTTTTCGGCGATCCACTCGTTATGTTGGCGGCCTTTTTTATAAAATACGTGACAGGCGGGGTTTTTAAGATGTATGTAAAACTTTTATCAGCATATGCAGTAATGACAACAGGAATGGGCATTCCCGGCTCCATAGGCTGCGTTTTCGCATTAAAGGCTTTGCAAAACTCCATAATATTCAACCCTTTTTGAGCTAATGCCGGGCCGACAGGCGGCGAAGGATTCGCTTTCCCAGCTGGAATCTGTAGCTTTATGTATCCGACTATTTTTTTTGCCATTTAATTTCTCCTAAAAATAATTCTATCTTTTCGTGGTACTAACAAAAAAATGGCTGATTTTCCCACAAAAATTATATTCTTTCAACTTGAACATACTCCAATGCAACAGGAGTTGCCCTACCAAAGATCATGACAGAAACTTTTAATTTCTGCTTATCATCTTCAATTTCTTCAACAAACCCCGAAAACGATGCAAATGGCCCATCAATAACTCGAACTTGGTCTCCAATTTCATAATTAACTGAGCTTTTGGGCTTTTCTTTCGATTCCTTCACTTGCTCTAATATTTGCCTCACCTCAGCTTCGCTTATAGGCTGTGGTTTTCCTTTTGAGCCAAGGATACCCGAAACCTTAGGGATTCCTTTAATTACATGCCAGACAGCATCAGTCAAATGCATTTTAACTAAAACATAGCCAGGGAAACATTTTTTATCAACATAATTTTTTGTTCCGGACTTTATTTCAATAACTTCCTCCGTCGGGATTAGGATTTCTTTAATTCTATCCCTGAATCCTTTCTTTTCACATTGCTCTTCTATCGATCGAGCAACTTTGTTTTCACACCCGGAATAGACCTGAATTATATACCATTTAGGATTCTGTTCCATATATTATCTGCCTATAATAGAGTGAACTATTTTATAAATAACAGTGTCGACAATGCTGAAAAATATCGAGGCAATAATTGCAATAAAAAAAACCACTAATGTAGTCACGATTATCTCTTTACGAGTCGACCAAGTCACTTTGTTTAGTTCTTGGCGAACGCCTCCAATAAAAGAGAAAATCTTACTTATGCTTGAGCTCAATCCCATTGTCAATCCTTAAAAATTATAAACTCTATTGGCAGGAGCGAAGGGAATCGAACCCCTAACCGCTGGTTTTGGAGACCAGAACTCTACCAATTGAGCTACGCTCCTGCAAACACATAGCAATTTTATCACGTCTAAAGCAAAGATTCCAGCGAAAATAAAC
>JAIRLR010000129.1 GCA_031259195.1 Streptococcaceae bacterium
ATGAAATTCAAGAAGTAGACGAATGGCAGTTGGTAGTTAATTCACTTCGACTAGATTTTAACTCGGATATTTATCTTACAGGATCGAATGCTTCAATCTTATCAGGTGAGCTTTCCACATATCTTGCTGGGAGGTATGTTGAGATTAAAGTTTATCCTTTGAGTTTTCAGGAATTTCTTGATTTTAAAGGGGACGCTACGTTTAAAAATGTTCAAACCTACTACCATGAATATCGCAAATTTGGCAGTTTCCCTTCAGTTGTTTTGCAATCAGATGAAAAAATAAAAGTTGATGTATTGTCTGGGATATTAGACAGTATTTTAATCCGTGACGTTAGTTTGCGAGATCAAAAAATTGATGTTCCACTTTTAATCAAATTAACGAAGTATCTTTTTGATATTATTGGACAAATTTTTTCATCCAAGAAGGTTTTGGGTATTTTAAAAAACGAGCAACTGTCATCATCGTTTGTTACGATTAATAACTACTTAAGTTGGCTGATACGCTCATTTTTGTTTTATAAAGCAGAACGTTACGATATTAGAGGAAAAGAACGACTGCGCACACGTGGCAAATATTATACAATTGATCTAGGGCTTCGTAATCAAACACTTCAAGATAGTGAGCAAAATCGCGGATCGCAACTGGAGAATATGGTGTACTTGGAACTTTTAAGAAGAGGGTATCAAGTTTTTGTTGGCAAGTATGATGCCAAAGAAATTGACTTTGTTGCGCGAAAAAGAGATGAGGTAATTTATTTTCAAGTAACTGCTGAAATTCCCAGAAAAAGCACACGTGAAACGGATAATTTATTATACTTGCCTACTGGATATGCGAAAAAAATTATTGTGGAAAACTATAATGATGTCGGAACTATCGAAGGAATTCCTGTTGTGCATATTTTAGACTTTTTACTGGAAGGCTATGAAGGGAAAGAAAATTTGATTTAGAACCTGTTCAAGATCTCTAATGAAAGGAATACCTCTATACAAATTATAATCAAGCAAAGCTTGAAACAACTTGTAAACCTAACCTGCACCTGCCAGGTCTTTTGACGAAGAAAGGCAAAAAGCCTCGATTTAGCACCAACGCGCAGCTAATCTACGTTTCCGATGAAAAGAAAACTCATACTTCGTTTTCCTTTATTCATTACCTGAAAACTGTGTTTTCAGCCTAGAAATGCCCAAAAATTTCTCAAAAAATCCATTAATAGAGAGACAAGTTAACAGGTTCTAAGGAGTCAAAGTTGGCTGCGCTTTGCAAAACGCAGTTGACAACGGATTCAGGTTTTAGGGGATTGCGAAAGTGCACGAACTTATCCCTTTTGTCCAAAAAGAAGTTGAAGAAACAGTCGCTGTCCAAAAGGAGAAAATTTTCAATCGTATCGTTGCCAAGCAGCGCGTGCTTAATGGGCAGGTAATCGGCTGTGTTAAGCGATTTCGGATACTTTCTGAGAAGTATCGTAATCGCCGCAAACGTTTTGGGCTGGGGTTTAATCTTATTGCAGCTATCTATAATCTTAGAACCTGTTAACGATCTCGCTATTGATGAAATTTTGGTTAATTTTTAAGCAATTTACGGAAAAAAAACGCAGAGATAGTGGTGCTAAATCGAGGATCCCGTTCCTTGCGATTTGTAATCAAGTAAACTCAAAACAAATCGTAAGGAACACGACAGGTCTTTTGACAAAAAAGTGTCAAAAATTAAACAAAATTGCGCAATTCTGGAGACAAGTTAACAGGTTCTTATAATTTAGGGTTGGTTTAGGCGGTTTGGAAAGAGGTCTAATAAAAAGCTAAATTTTCATACAGTTTTTATATTCGTTTTCTGGGCGAGCATCTCTAAGCATGATTTTTTTGATCACTTCCCGTACATCCGCGTGATTATACAAAACATCATAGATCGCTTCAGTGATCGGCATTTCTACCTTTAACTCCCGTGAAAGTTCGTGAGCAACCTTTGCTGTAGAAACGCCTTCAATAACCATCCCCAACTTTTTTTCAACATCTGCAAGCTTTTCTCCTCGCCCCAAGCAATCACCTGCACGCCAGTTTCGGGAATGGATCGAAGTGGCTGTAACAATCAAGTCGCCCATACCTGAAAGACCCATATAAGTTAGCGGCTCTGCTCCCATCGCCACACCTAAACGAGTGATCTCAGCTAATCCTCTGGTAATAATTGCAGCTTTCGCGTTATCCCCGTAGCCTAAACCATGCAAAGCGCCTGCACCAAGCGCAATGATATTTTTTAGCGCCCCGGCTGTCTCAACACCCATAACATCATGGTTGGTATAGATGCGAAAGTAATCATTGGTAAATAAATCACGAACATAAAACGCAGCCTTTTCATCCGCCGATGCTACCGTAATCGTTGTAATATCGCGCACAACAACCTCTTCGGCATGAGATGGACCTGAAAGCACGATGATCGCCTGACGATACGAAGCAGGGACCTCATCTGCTAAAACTTGCGAAATGCACTTATGCGTTCCTTGTTCTAAACCTTTTGATGCATGAATCAGCAAATGCTTCTCTTTGACCACTTCAGCATACTGCTTCGCTACAACACGCATCACCTTAGTTGGAACTACAAATAAAACTCCATCAACTCCACTAACTGCTTCCGCCAAGTCATGATAAGCGCGAATATTTTGACTCAACACTAAGTCAGGCAAATAATCACGGTTGGTATGCTTGCTATTTATCTCCTCTATCTGCTCGAGAACATTTCCCCAAATACGCACTATATGACCATTATCATTCAACACTTGAGCCAAAGCTGTTCCCCAAGACCCAGCTCCTAAAATCGCTATCCTCTGCTTTTCCATACACCCTCCAATTTAAATTCAGTCTTTTAAATAGTTCAAGCAAAACAATAAATTACAAGCACTCTGAGAATCAACTTATATGTATTAATTCACGTTCAACAAATATTCTCTGCTACTTTACGATAATATCGATTAGTCTAATTTGGATTATACTAATTTTGCTTTTTCTTAATTTCAATAATAGCAAAAATTTCTATAAAAACTGCACAAAGCTCATCTTTACCAACTCGGTTTTCGCTCTTCACGAGCTACTTCAATCAGCACTTTATTAATCCGTCCAAAATCATAAGCATCAAGTTTCTTCTTGATGAACAGCTGCTTTTGCATATCATCGTAAGACTCCTCTGTATGATGATGCGATAAAACAATATCCGCATGATGTTCCTCGCTTTCATCTACAAACTGAAAAGTGTGAAAATTTTGAAACACTTGCTTAATTTCCTTTTTCGTATCTGTTTCATAAATTTCATCTTCTTCATTAGCAAAGTAAATCTT
>JAIRLR010000073.1 GCA_031259195.1 Streptococcaceae bacterium
AATCTTCAGGATTATTCGGTTCCATGCTATTTGCAAGTCGCAAACGAATTTGATTTACCTGCGGCATTCCTTGATAAAGCTCCTTTCTTCCAGTCATATATACAACTGTTCCGGAAGTAAACTCTCGAATCGTTTTTTCATTTGTATCCCAAAGATTACCACTGATTAAAGACGAACGATCTTGAAAAATAAAAGCTTGATATTGCTTACCTGCTCGCGTTAAACGCACATCCATACTTTGAATTAATACATAAGTTTCAAAATTTTCATCCACCTGAATCTCATTTAACATCTTTACCGTCATAACTCTACGACCTTCCCACAATTTGACTCTAAAAACAACGAATGCATCAACTTATCACTTGAAAAAAGAATCACTTGCTCTTTTTTAGCAACTTCTTTAAATAAACTTAATAAATTATTTTTACGTTTTTCATCATAATGTAACCAAGCATCATCAACTAAAATCGGTGCATAATGCTTATTTCGATGCAGCAAAAATGCCATTCTAATCGCTAAATACAACTGATCTTTAGCTCCTGTAGATAAATCAGCTACACGAAAAAGATGGCCAGCTGCATCTTCAAGTTTAAGATTCCCTTCAATTAATTCAATTCCTACATACTGAGCCAAAGTTAGATCACTAAACAAAAGAGATGCCTCTTTTAACAATTCATGCAAAGTTTGATCCCTTGAAGCACGCAATAAAGCAATTAAAACTTTTGCCTCTACTTGCTCAATCAACCACTCTTTAACTAAATGACGAAAATACTCAAGCTGATAACCTTCATCTTGAATCAATGAAGGTAACACGCCATCCTTTTCTAAAAAAGCCTTCTCTCCTTTTAATCTGAGCTTTTCTTCAACTAATTTTTGATATCCTTTGGCAATTTCTTCAATTTCTAACTTTGTCCTTTTAAATCTCTTAGAAATGACCTCAAAATCAACCGGTTGTGTTAAATCAAATATTTCCTTAAGGTGAACACACATAAAATCATAGCGAATTTTAGCTTCTTCTAAAGCTTGCTGTTTTCTCAAAAATTCTTCAATCTCTGCGGAATTTTCTAAATGATACTGCTCAATAAGCTTATCCGCTTCTAAATTAAACTTATCAATCTTAGCTTCTAAACTTTTGATCCGATTAAAAATCATACTAGAATTTAACTCTTTATTCTCCTTTAAAATCGCTTCCATATCAAACACAAATGAATGAATGATCTCAAATTTATCCTTCGTATGTTTATTTATAAGCGGCAACCAATCATTTAAAAAAACGCTTTTCTCATCAAATTCAGCTAACTTAGCACGAATCTCTTTAAGTAGTTGAACTTGCTGATCTCGCACTTTAAGCATCTTGTTAAACATTTCAATTTGATGATAGAAACGCAATACATCATCAAAAGTTTTCATCTCTTTTAAATTGCCCTGTTGCACTAATTGCTGAAAATATTTCAGCATCTGCTGCGATTTTTTATTATTATCTTCAATACGGCGTTTTCTGATCTTTTCTAAATTTTTTTGCCGTCCCCATCGAAGTAATAACGCGAAAATAATTCCTAAAAATGAAAGTGCAAAAAAACCCGTAAAGTTCCACGGTGATGCACAAAAGATCAGTGATAAAGAACCAACTCCTACAAAAAGGATTGGGATAACAAACGGGAAAATATCTCTTTTAGGAGAACGTTTTTGCAGTTGAGCTTGGGCTCCATCAAGCAAAAGATTATTCTCAAACTTAAGCCTCAAGACTTCATCGCGCATCTTTTCTACTTCTTCATAATCAAACAAATCAGGTGGATACTCTTCCTGCCACTTCCAGCGATTGCTTAACTCAATCAGGGTATCTATGGCTTGCTTTAATTGAGTCTGATATTCTTGCTCTTTTTGCGTTAGCTTTGTAACATTAACTTCTTGCTCTAAAAGTTTTTTAATCTTTCTCTTATTCTTTAGATAGAAAGAATAATTTTCTGTTTTATTTGCGAGCTCTGTTGTTAGAGCAATCTTATATTTTTGCTCCAATTCTTTTAACTCTTCTTTTGTCTGTTGATATTGTCGGTAAAAATTTTTCAAATGCTGAATTTCAACTTTATCGTGTAGTGGACTTTGCTTAAATTTCTTCTTTAATGACAACCACTCACGATATCCTTTAGCTGCCTGCAACTGTTCCTGAAAAAAGTGAAGCAACTCATCCTTTTGCTTAAAAGATACGCGATTTTCTTCTATCTCTTTATCTAAAACAAGTAGTTGCTCTTGCACTTCTTGATAAATACTCTCCTCTTGTTCTTTTTGCACGATTTTTTTGCGTATTGCAAAAAGTTCTTGCATTGCCGCATTAATTGGCCGCGCACTACCTTTTTTAGCAAATAATTTCTCGGTATTCTCTTGCAGTGCTTTAGCCTTTTTAATCAACTCACGTGAACCAGTTGAAGCAATCGCTAGTAAAGTCTCTTCGATTGTTTCCTCTGTCATTGAACTAATATCTAAGAGCTGCTCTTGCTTTAAGCTATATACCGAGTGAAACAATTCAATATTTAGTGGTCTAATAATCTGCCAAAACTCTTCCTCGCTTAAAGTTTTACCGCCAGTTAAGGTAACATTGACCTCCGCATTATTGCGCGCTTTCTCTTTACCTTTAATCCC
>JAIRLR010000092.1 GCA_031259195.1 Streptococcaceae bacterium
TAATCAAGCAAAGCTTGAAACAACTTGTAATAACCCGACAGGTTTTTTTGAGAAATTTTTGTGCATTTTTAGGAAAAAAACGTAGGTTTAGCGGTGCTAAATCGAGGCTTTTTGACGAAGAAAGGCAAAAAATTACCAGAAAAGTCGCAATTATGGAGACAAGTTAACAGGTTCTTAGCTGTTAGGTGGTGGAGTTTTGACAGTGAAAAAGCGTAAAAAAAAGAAGTTTTCAAGAAAAGAAGAAAAAGTTGAAAGAAAACAAGAAACAAAAACTGAAAAACCAAAATTTGCAAAATATTATGAAGCTAATCCTGTGGAAAAACTTGATAACGATAAATTTAAAATTGATTCGATGGAATATCGTTTAGTTCATAATTATCGCAATGCTTTTAATGTGGAAAAATTAGCTGAGCGCTATAGCGATATTTTAGCGCGATATGATTATGTCGTTGGTGATTGGGGCTATGAGCAGCTGCGTCTGAAAGGATTTTTTCGCTCAAATAATCAACAAGGATTCATGGATCAAAAGATCGATACTTTAGTGGACTATTTGTATGAATTTTGTAACTTTGGTTGCCCCTTTTTTGTATTAGAGCGCACAGGCGCAACTCCCAAAATTTATAACGACTTTGCACATAAGGATAAACACACTTTTAAAAATAATCATAAAAATCGTATAGCAAAGTACCACGCTCGTAATGAAGAACATCCTAAAGAGTGGATCGATAAAAAACATAAAGTTGTAATTAAAACACGAGAAGAAAAGTTAAAAATTAATCCTAAAAAGAAACATAGAGCTAAAGATAGAAAAACTAATGGTAGAACACGTAATTTTGCAATGCAGAGTAAATAAGAGGGCTAATCATATGAGTAAAAATATGACAAATAATACGGTTGCTCCGAATTTATTATTGCAAGTTTTACGATCAGAGAAAAACGAAAAAGTTAATGGTGGGATTTATCATTTTACACAAGTAAAGTTATCTTATAATTCCAATCGAATTGAAGGATCAAAGCTAACAGAAGATCAGACAGAGCAAATTTTTTCAACTCAATCTCTTTTACCAACTGGTGACAAAAAGGAAGTTATTGCCGTCGATGATGTTGTTGAGACGATGAACCATTTTCGCTGTTTTGACTATCTTCTTGAGGTAGTAGAGCAAGATTTATCATTGGGTATGCTAAAGCGTTTACATGAGATTTTAAAACTTGGAACAGCTCAAGCAAGCGATCCTCGTATGAATGCTGGAGACTTCAAGCTTTATGAAAATTTTGTTGGCAATATATTCACAACAAAACCTGAGCAGGTGGCTAGCAAGCTGAAAACTTTGTTTGTGAGTTATTACAGCAAGGCAAAGAAAACGTTTGAAGATATTGTTCGCTTTCATTGGGAATTTGAGAAGATTCATCCCTTTTCAGATGGAAATGGTCGCATTGGTCGCTTGCTAATGTTTAAAGAATGCCTTAGGTATAAAATTACGCCATTTATCATTTTGGAAGAGCATAAACTGTTTTACTATCGTGGGTTAAAAGAATTTGAGCAGGACAAGAAATATCTATTGGACACATGTTTAAGCTCGCAGGACTACTATCAAGCAATGATGGATAAATTTAGGATAAAGTTCCGTTAAAATAATTCTTAAAATTGACGAGATTCGCTTTTTTTACTATAAAATTGGTATACAAGAAATTCAAAAGAAGTGAGCTTAATGAAGATCATTAAAGTAAATGATAAATATGAAGGTTCTAAAAAGGCTTTTAAAATAATCGAAGAAGTGCATTTAAATGGTGCACGAGTTTTTGGTTTGGCTACAGGAAGTTCGCCGCTTGAGTTATATAAAGAATTACGTGAGTCAAGTATCGATTTTACAGATTCTATTTCTATTAACTTAGATGAATATATTGGTTTAAGCAAAGATGATAAGCAAAGTTACTGGACTTTTATGTGTCAGCAGCTTTTTAGTGTTAAGTCTTTTAAGAAAAGTTATATCCCAAATGGGAGAGCAAAAGATTTGGCGGCTGAAGCTAAAAGATATGATGAAATTATCCAGCAATATCCGATTGATTTACAAATATTAGGCATTGGAAATAACGGACATATTGGCTTTAATGAACCTAAAACGCCTTTTTCTTCAACGACGCATATTGTTGAACTAACAGACTCGACAATCGAAGCTAATCGTCGCTTTTTTGCAGAAAAGGAAGCTGTTCCTACAAAAGCGATTTCGATGGGGATTAAATCAATCATGAGTGCCCAAAAAATTTTGTTGCTAGCATGGGGAAAGGCAAAAGCTGAAGCTATTGAAGCAATGGTTAAAGGGCCTATAGTAGAAGATATGCCAGCATCAATTTTACAAAAACATCAAGATGTTGTGTTCATTTTGGATAAAGCAGCAGGATCAAAGCTATAGTTTTTTGGCATGTTTTCGTGCTCCTTATAATAGACCTCTTGCGAAACTAGATCCATAAAAATTGCGTTTCTTTTTCCCTGATATTTCGTCAAAAAACCTGTCGGGTTCTTACGAATTTGTTTCAAGCTTTGCTTGATTACAAATCGTTAGAACGGGAGCCTCGCAATAGCACCACT
>JAIRLR010000100.1 GCA_031259195.1 Streptococcaceae bacterium
GGAAAAAGAAACGCAATTTTCATGGATCTAATTTCGCAAGAGGTCTAATATCTTTATAAATATTATTAAGTTTATTTAAGATAAGATTCTTTATCCACAAGATTCAGGTTTATGTCTAATATTTTATTTAGAATATCCGATCTTAATGATAGTCTCGCAGAAATTTCTAACCGAAGACGAGCTATTTCTTTTAGTTCCCTATTGTTATGTGCATCGTCAATTTACAAATCTATTTGTATATTTGGTTTCATATCCATCAGTACCCAAATTTCTAAAATAAGAATCACGATTTTTTAGTATTGGATTATCATTTAATTTTACCTGCTTATTCTCATCTCTTTTTATTAAAGTATCATATAAAGCATGAGCATATTCTTCTTTATTCTTATAACCTTTATCTTTTGCATCGTAGAAATCTGCTATTCCTGAACGATCATTCTTATAAATACTACGATAGATGTATTGCAATGCTGATATTTTTTCATCATAAGTTTGAAGTGTATTTTGACCACCATCTTCAATAAACAGCTGCTCAAAATTAACTTTAATATCACCATCCATACGATCAAAGTTGAAGATAGTTATTAAAGTATTAAATTCATCTTGAATATTTATTTTAAATTCTTTTAAATTTCTCGGCATATCGTTAATTAGATCATTAGCTCCACCTGGCATATATGATTTTAATTTATTTATATCTTCTAAAGTGGGATTATTTATTGTTTTATCATCAAATAATTTTTCTAAGATCAAAACATTTACTTGTTGATCATCTTGAGTTGTTAAACGATTAGCTATTTTTTTAATTAAATTAGAAACTTCTTTTTTTTGATTTTTTATCATTTTGTCGATTTCTTTTATTAATTTATCTAATTCTTGATCAAGCTTTGTTCTTTGATCAAGAAGCTTTTGACTAAGATTTTCAATCTCAGATAATTTTTGTAATAACTCATCGCGACCTAATGCAGATAAATCAGCAGTCAAAGCAGCAACTAAAACACCTTTACTAGCAGTATATTGATTATATAGATCATCCATGCTAGCAATTTTTGATTTTACTGAATTTTCCTCAAGAATTTTTTGATCATTATTAAGTGACACATCATCATTGTTAAATCTTGAATTTATTTCTTCTTGTCGCTTAGACATTAATTGCTCTATCTGAGGATCCAAGTCTTCAGTTAATGAAGTATTAAGCGCAGATCTTGCTGGATTTATTGCATTATTTGCCTGTGTAATATATGCAGAAACATCGGTGTTCTGGGTATTAGCATTTGTCAAATAAGATTTTAATGGAGTATATACTGAAGCATAAGCTTGGATTTTTCCGGAAAAATCATTACCTAAAACATCATTAAATTCAAATGTTGGGGAATAACTTGAAGCTGCACCAATTTTTTCAGCCAATTCAGGAAATTTTTCAGCCAATGTCCCGTCAACAACTGCTTTTTTTATTTCTAACAATACGTTTACCCAAACATCTAAGTTTTCATTATTATCAAATGACTGAGTAATTATCTGTCCTCTCGTCCTCATATCTTTATCTTGTACTTTTTTTAATTCATTATTAACTAATACTGGTCTAAGTGGCATTATATCTGCATAAGAAATTGTTTTTAAATAACGCTCTTGAACTTCTGAAATAATTGAATCTAATGACTCTCTTTTCTTTTTAACATTAAAGACTGTTTGCGTTTTTGCACCTGCCTTCATATCGTTTTCATATGTTTCATCTTCATTTTTATCTATTGGCAATCTTGCTTTATCATATTCTTGTTTTTTCTGAGCAGCAATTTGAGCTTCTTTAATTTCATTTGCTGGAGAAGCTTTATCCATATCTTTCCATGCGTTCAATTGGTTTAACCAATCTTCTGATGAAAGTTTTCCTCTATACGGGGAAAGATCAATAGGATATCTTGTAGGATCTGATGAAAATTTTTGTACGAGCTCTTTTGTTGCATTCTGAATATCAGATTGTAATTTTTGCTCACGATTAACTTCGTTTACCTTGTTCATCAATTTTAAAGGAGGGGAGCTTAAATCTTTACTTCCCCATGAAGTAAGCTCTTTATACCAATCAGTATTTGATTGAACGTTTTGATAAGTTCCAACATAAAAACCAAATTTCCCTTGTTTAGAAAATCCTATTGGTTTTGCAGCTAAACTTATGATTTTCGCCTCGATATTTACCCATGTCTTTAGATCATCAGGGATTGCTTTCATTGCTTTTTCTTTGGCAATCGATAGTTTGATCTGAGTTTGCATTCGTTGTTGTTGTAATTTCCGCAAATTCTTATTAAGTTCATTTATTTTGTCCGTTTCTACTTTAGATGTTGTTTTAATAACATTTTGTAAACTTTTAATTTGTTGTTCTAAATCCGATAACTGAGTTTGTAAATCATCGATACCATTCTCAATATCTTTTTGCTTTCCAAAATTGATAAATTCTCGCAATTTATCCTGCCACTCAGCCATATTATGATCAGATCGATGTAAGAATGGAAACAATCCACCTCCCCAACGACTCTGAATTTCTTGTGACATCTTAATAACATTATCAATTTGCTCCTTGATTCCTTTCTGTTCATCAGATAGTTTGTTTATTGATAATTTTTGCAAAAAATTTATCCAATCGTCAGCACCCATATCATTTGGTCGATATAAACCAATGTTTTGACTTCCTTTATACTTAGTGCTCATTTCGATTCTTTTTAAAAGAGTTGCAATGAATGCTTTTTGCTCTGGTGTATCTCCTTCACGATAATAATGTTCATTGTTCCAATTTTGATTCCATCCTGGTTTTTGAGAGATCAATGATGAACTTTTTCTAGAAAACAACTTATTTTGTAGAACATTGATATAACTGTCGCTAGAATTAATAATACTTAAAATTTCATCTACTGCTTTATCACTATTAAACAGCTCTTGTTTAATGTTTGCCACATTGAGATTTCTTTGTTTTCTTAAAACGGTTTCTGCATTTTCTTTGCCCTCTTCCGCTACTACTCCAGGTAATCTATTACCCTGAATTAATACTAAATTTTCATAAAAAGCTTTTAATATAGATGATTCAACGATTTTAATTCGAACTATAATATCCTCTTTATTTAAATTTTGAATAATATATTCCTTATCATCTTCAGACAATATGTCTTTAAATATATTATCATCAGATACTTCATATTTTTCTTGAACGACATTAAGATTGCCATCACCAATTTCGGCTAACGCATTAAATTTAACATTTTTTTCTTCTAATTTTCTTTGAAGCGAAGCATTAACGTTTTTAAGAATTTCAAGACCTTGTCTTTCCGCTGCTCCTGTAACTTTATCAAATAATTTAGAATCTTGTGATGCAAGATAAAATACTGCTTTTTCTAGGTGAGCTAGCATCTTAATTTGTTCAGCTTTTAACTTTTTAATCTGTTCTGACGAAACTGCTGATTTCTTCAGTACTGGCATTCCTGGTCCTGGCGGTGGAGGAAGCATTCCTGGTCCTGGTGGAGGAGGCGGAGGTCCGCCCCCTGGACCACCTCCTGATAAAATCATCTCCAAATCTGGTGAAATTTCTCCTTTATCTAATTGTTTTAATCGTTTTCTTGTTGCTTTTATCTTTTCTTGAATTTCGTCAACTTTTTCACTTTTTTCTTCCAACGAAGCATTAAACGATGGCATTTCAAGATCTGAGAAATCTTCATCTGTACCACTAGCTACTAACATTAATCTAGCAATTTTTGCTTGATTATTTTGTATTTTTTGCTTTTTCTTTTCAATTTTTGTATTTAATAGTTCTTGAAGTCTTTCATGATGTTGAAGTTGAGCCTTATCTTCCCTTATTTTTAAATCTAATCTTTTGATACTATTTTCTGCTGAAAGTAATTTTTCTTTTAATACACGAGCTTTAGCTTTTAATTTAAGCTGTTCTTCGTGATCTTCTGTTTGTGCTATTTTAGATTCAACATCTCTTAATTCTGTTTCCGTTTCAACAACCTCTTGTTTATATATATCTCGTTCACGTTCACGTTCTTCAACCATTGTATTTAGTTCAATGATCCGTTCTTTATGATCATTTAATGCTAGTTTATCTATATCGATTTGTTCATTTAGTTCTTCGTTGGTGTATTGAATTTTCTGTATTTCTGACTCTTTTTCTTCTAGTTCTTTTTGCAGTTTTTCTAATTCTTCTTCTTTTGCTTTGAAGTCTTCTTTTAACTCCATATCTTCTGGCGTAGGCAGTTCAATGATTTTCTCCACGTGCTCAACAACTTTTTGGATCTCGGGAGTGATTGGAGCATCTTTGGCTGTGAAAAGCTCCTGTTCGTCTTTAGGTAACACTATTTCCGCAGCCCGTTCCACAATTTGTTGCATTGAAACCTCACGATTGCTTTCATCGGTTATAACATTCATGGCTGCATCAACGACTTCTTTTAGATCTCCGTCTTGTCCAAGACCTTGATTTTCTAAAACATCTACAATTCTCTCAATAACATCATTATTTAAATTTAACGACTGCCCAGCTTGAATATCCTTACTTAAACCAAAAAAATCATTCACTGCTTTTTGAGCCGGCGACCCATCTTCTAGAAGCTGTGGATTTTCTTTTTGAATGAAATTTCTCAATGGTGTAGGAAGAAGATCGATATTTGCAGATGCAATGATTCCGGATAATATGCCTACACACGCGCTTACACTAATAATGACCCACTTCTTTTTAACTTTTCGTAATTTCTTTCGCTCTTTTACTGATTTCAAAATTATCCCTCTTTTCATCTTAATCTTAGATATCTCTCAATGATGAATGATTTTGGCTCCTTTTTTCACACTTTGTAAGAAATTTTGATAAATTTCTTTTATTCCGTTACTTAGAGCCTGTTAACTTGCCTCCAGAATTGCGCAATTTTGTTTAATTTTTGACACTTTTTTGTCAAAAAAACTCGAAAAGCAGCACGTATTCTTGCATTTTTTGCCTAAAATTGTCTCAAG
>JAIRLR010000125.1 GCA_031259195.1 Streptococcaceae bacterium
CAGGGAAAAAGAAACGCACCGAGTAGGTACGTCCTGTCTAAACTCTGTCAAGCTAACGCTTGCCAATCGTTAAGGCAGTTCGCAATTTTCATGGATCTAGTTTCGCAAGAGGTCTATTAAATATATTTTATTTCTTTTAAAAATAACCCTTCAGGGTACGCAGTCGGTCCAGTTAGACTGCGATTTTTCTCATTTAAAATTTTTAAAATTTGTATAGGCTCCATACGATGATTGCCGATTTTTAGCAGAGCTCCCACCATAATGCGGATTTGTTTATATAAAAAGCCGTTGCCGCAAAAAGTGAAAAGCAATTCATCATCTATTTGTTGAACTTCAGCTTGATAGATAGTACGAACTTTGTTTTGAACAGCTGAACCGCTAGCCGTAAAACCTGTAAAGTCATGCGTTCCTTCTAAAAATTTCAATGCTTCTTTAATACGTGCTAATTCAACGGGATAAGGAAAATAGCTGGCATAGTTTCGTTTAAAAGGATTGCGTGGTTTTAAGATTTGCACATGAAACTCATAAGTTTTTTTATGTGGAGCAAAGCGAGCATGCCATTCATTTGGAACGATATTTACGGATTTGATCGCTATATCATTAGGTGTTTGTGTATCTAAAGCAAAACGCATTTTTTCCTCAGGATCTTGGCGAGGGCAATCAAAATGGATCACTTGAGCTAAGGCATGGACACCTTTATCAGTACGTCCAGCACCATGGATTTGAACTTTTTGACCATTATTGATTTTAGTGAGCGTTTTTTCTATTTCCTCTTGAACGGTGCGCACTTTTGGCTGGCGTTGGAATCCGGCAAATAAAGTTCCATCGTAAGCAATGATCGCCTTATATCGTGGCATGCTGCTTCTCCTTGTTAGCATCTGTTAGCTTGCCTTACGTTAAATGAATTTTTGAGCTATTTTTTTCACAATTTGAGGCAAAAAATGCAGAGAAGCTACGCGTTGATGCTAAAGCGAGGCTTTTTAACAAAAAAGTGTGGAAAAATAGCCAAAATGATTCATCGCTGGGAGACAAGTGAACCGGTTTTTAGATATTTTCATAAATGTAATTAACTAACTCTTCTGTTCTCTCCCAGCCCAAGCATGGATCTGTAATTGATTTTCCAAAAACTTCGCCATCTGGTTCTTGACACCCATCTTCTAAGAAACTTTCAATCAAAAAGCCGCGGACAAACTGCGATACTTTTTGATTCCAATGACGATTGATCATTGTCTGCTTAACAATGCGCATTTGCTCCAGATACTGCTTGCCTGAGTTATCATGATTGGTGTCAATTACAATCATTGGATTTTTAAAGCTGCCTTCTTCATACATCGAGATTGTTTTCAATAAATCTTCATAGTAATAATTAGGTCGGTTATCGCCATATTCATTTAACGAACCTCGCAAAATGACATGCGCTAGAGGATTTGAGCTTGACTTTATATGCTGGCCATTAAATAAAAATTCCTGCTTTTGCTGTGCTGCATACAAAGCATTAAACATAATATTCAAATTACCACTGGTTGGATTTTTTAAGCCAGTTGGCTGATCAATGCCGCTAGCAACAAAACGATGTTGCTGATCTTCAACTGAGCGCGCACCTACTGCAATGTAAGATACCAAATCATCCACGATCCCTAAATTTTCAGGGTAAAGCATCTCATCAGCGGTTGTTAAACCAGTTTCTGTGATTACGCGGTTGTGAAGCTTGCAAACCGCTAAGATGCCATTTAAAAGTTTGACCCAGAGGTTAGATCTGGTTGATGAAGGAGTCCTTTATAGCCATCTCCATTGGTCCGTGGTTTATTTGTATAAACACGCGGAATCATAAATATTTTAGCGGCTACTTTTTCTTGCAACTTGGCCAGACGCTGAACATACTCCATCACCGCTTCTTCATCATGTGCTGAACAAGGTCCGATTAATAAAAGTAACCGTTGATCATCACCTTTAATCACTTTTTTTAAGTCTTGATCGCGTTTGTCTTTGACTGCTTTTGCTTCTTTTGACAAAACGCTAACTTGCTTAACCTCAACTAAGTCAATTGTTTCACTTAACTGCTTAAATGACACCTGTAAACTCCCCATTTCTTTTTTAGAACCTGTTAACGATCTCTCTACTAATGAGTCCCGTTATACAAGTTGTAATCAAGCAAAGCTTGAAACAACTTATAAACCTGCCAGGTCTTTTTGAGAAATTTTTGTGCATTTTTAGGCTAGAAGCATAAGCTTCTAGGTAACAGATAAAAGAAAACGAAGTTTTCTTTCACCGGAAACGTAGGTTTAGCGGTGCTAAATCGAGGCTTTTTGACAAAGAAAGGCAAAAAATTACCAGAAAAATCGCACCGAGTAGGTACGGCCTGTCTAAACTCTGTCAAGCTAACGCTTGCCAATCGTTAAGGCAGTTCGCAATTATGGAGACAAGTTAACAGATTCTTAGCTTGTTTTTTATTTTAACAAGCAAAAGACTTAGGATCAATAAATTTTCAGAATATTTAAATATTTTGTTAATCTCACTTTTTTGCTTTTAACTCTAAAATAGTATCACGCAGCGTAGCGGCTACTTCAAAGTCAAGCGTTTTCGCCGCTTCTTGCATTTCTTTTTCCAAGTTAGCAATCACCTGTTCCTTTTCTTTTTTCGACATTTCTTCATAATTAGGAATATCTTTCGTGTTTTTCTCACTTTTGGCCACAGCTTTGGTAATGGCGATAAGATCACGAATATCTTTTTTTACTGTTTGCGGTATAATTCCGTGTTCTTGATTGTATTTCATCTGAATAGCACGACGACGCTTTGTTTCGTTAATTGCTTTTCTCATGGAATCAGTCATCTTATCTGCATACATCATCACTTTTCCATTAGCATTTCTAGCGGCGCGGCCAATAGTTTGCACAAGGGAGCGAGCGCTGCGCAAAAAGCCTTCCTTATCGGCATCAAGAATGGCTACCAATGATACTTCTGGAACATCAATTCCTTCTCTTAGCAAATTAATCCCCACCAAAACATCAAAAACACCCAAGCGCAGATCGCGAATGATTTCTGTCCGCTCAAGCGTGTCAATATCACTATGAAGGTATTTAACCTTAACGCCCATTTCTTTTAAATAATCCGTTAAATCTTCTGCCATCTTTTTGGTTAACGTTGTAACAAAGATCCGCTCACTTTTCTCAACTCGTTCATGAATTTCACCCAGTAAATCATCCATTTGCCCCATAATTTTTCGCACTTCAATCTCTGGATCAAGCAAGCCAGTAGGACGAATGATTTGCTCAATCACCGTTGTTGTTTGTTCTTCCTCATAAGGACCAGGAGTTGCTGAGACATAAATAATCTTTGTTACATGATTTTCAAACTCTTCCAAGCGCAAAGGGCGATTATCCACTGCGCTTGGCAAGCGAAAGCCATAGTCCACCAACATTTTTTTTCGCGCCAGGTCACCATTATACATTCCGCGAATTTGCGGCATCGTTACATGACTTTCATCAATTACAAAAAGTGAGTCTTCAGGAAAAAAGTCCAGTAAAGTATATGGAGGCTCGCCCTCTTTTCTTCCTTCCATATGACGCGAATAATTTTCCACTCCATTGGTATAGCCCATCTCTTTTAGCATTTCAATATCGTAGTTTGTCCGCTGCTCTAAACGCTGTGCTTCAAGTAATTTTTCCTTAGCGCGCAATATCTGAAGGCGATCTTTTAG
The DNA here is from genome assembly GCA_031259195.1 of Streptococcaceae bacterium. Classification (GTDB taxonomy): domain Bacteria; phylum Bacillota; class Bacilli; order Lactobacillales; family Streptococcaceae; genus JAIRLR01. The sequence continues at coordinate 3,698 of JAIRLR010000125.1, forward strand.
CTCTGCTTGAATACTTGAAATGGCTCTTTCCATATGTTCTTTATTCATCATAAAATGCGTTGCCGGAAAAATCGCAACGTGCTCCACTTCACTGATTGTCTTGCCTGTTAATGCTTCAATTTCTCTAATTCGTTCAATCTCATCACCAAAAAACTCTATTCGATACGCATGCTCGCCAAAACTTGCCGGAAAGATCTCCACTACATCTCCACGAACACGAAAACATCCGCGCTGAAAGTCAATATCATTACGTTCAAATTGAAGTTCGACTAACTTATTCAATAAGTCATTACGCTCCATCTCTTGACCTGCGCGAAGAGAGATAACACTTCTTTGATATTCCTCAGGAGAGCCTAAGCCGTAGATACATGAAACAGAAGCTACAACAATCACGTCTCTTCGCTCTAAAAGCGCATTCGTTGCTGAGTGACGCAACTTATCAATCTCATCATTTACGCTTGAGTCCTTTTCAATATACATATCACTAGAAGGGACATAAGCCTCTGGCTGATAGTAATCATAATAAGACACAAAGTACTCCACTGCATTGTTCGGAAAAAATTCTTTAAACTCTCCATACAACTGCCCAGCAAGCGTTTTATTATGCGCAATCACTAATGTCGGCTTTTGCACTTGTTGAATTAAGTTGGAAATGGTAAATGTTTTCCCCGTCCCCGTTGCTCCTAGTAAAATTTGCGCTTTCTCGCCACCTAAAACATTCTCTGCTAAAGATTTAATTGCTTTAGGCTGATCACCACTGGGCTGATAGGGCGCAACTAACTCAAATGGTTTTTTTAATTTATTTATTGTCATCTTTTATCACATCTCTTTTTAAGTGGGTAATTTTTTTGGACATTTTTTGAAAAATGGTGAAGAGAAAACGGTTCAAAGTCGGAAATAATGGACCTTTTGTAGAGTATTTTTCTCATAGCCTTAATTTGATTTTTTCCGTGGTACGTTAGATATTGTCCATCATCTTTTAACAACGAAAGTTTTTGATGATTTTTTGCACGGTGTAGGAAAACTTACTTCATTTTCCTTTATCCATTATTTAAAAGGCGTGCTTCTAACGCTAAAAGACCTGTCGGGTTTCTTACGAGTTGTTTCAAGCTTTGCTTGATTACAATTTGGTAAGCGCAATTCATTTCATTAGAGATCTTGGACAGGCTCTAAAAAATATCATGTTATGTTAACTTTTCAATAAAACATAACATGATATTCACTTAATGTCTTCTAAAGTACTTGAGAACTTGAGTTAATTGCTTGTAAATTGCTAAACATATATCTTGATTTTTTGACTTGCGAAACTTTGATCATTATATTAAATTAAGGGTTTTTATTTTGTTACTTTACGTAAAAGTTCTACTTGTTTTATTCCCCCGCGCTAAGCGCGGGGTTTAAGAAGCCTGTTAACTTGTCTGTCTATGATGAACCCCGTTTACCAAGTTTGTAATCAATTAAGCTCAAAACAACTTGTAAACCTGCCAGGTTTTTTTTGCGAAATTTTTATGTATTTTTAGGCTAGAAGCATAAGCTTCTAGGTAATGGATTAATGGATGCAAAAATTTTGTTTTCAAAATTTCTTACAAAAGCAAAAAATTTCCAAAAAAATCGCACCGAGTAGGTACATCCTGCCTAAACTCTGCCAAGCTACGCTTGTCAATCGTTAAGGAAGTTCGCAATTGGAGATGAGTTGACAGGTTCTAAGAAATTTTTAATTTAATGGCAAAGTTTATTTCACAATTATTTTCTCAACATTAGCAAAGTTTAAAATTATTTCGGCAATTTCAACTAAATGGCTGTAGCGATTTGCTTTTATTTTTTTGTCTTTCACATTAACAAAAGTGTTTTCAAAGTATACATCGATTGGCTGTTGCAAACCAATAAGTTCTTTATAAATTTCTTCTACAGAAGCAGCTGCTTTGACATTTTTGTAAACTGCTTTAAAAGTTTCGTATAGCTGCTTTTCTTCATCATTTTCAAATAATAAAGGATCAACGTTCACTGCTATATCTGCTTTTTTTGCTAGGTTAACTACTCGCGTTAAGCTTTCCATCACAGGTTTAAAATTCACATCTTTGACATGTTTTTGCAAGACACGTGCCACATTCATTAAAGTGGTAATCTCGGTTGAACGCCCACCAAGAGTTGCTTCGATCAAGTCATAACGGACTTCTTTTTGTTGCAAAACTTTTTTCATTCGCGCCTTGATAAAATTAAGAACTTCATCTTGAATGATATATTTAAACTCTCCATTATTTATTTCAGCAAAAATTGTTTCTTGCAAGTCCGCAAAAGATATTTTCCATCCACGATCCCCAATAATACGGATTATGCCTAAAGCGCTGCGACGCAAGGCATACGGATCATTTGATCCTGAAGGAATCAGTCTGGCGGAGAAGAAACTATAAAGTGCTTCTATTTTGTCGGCAATTGCTAAAATGGCTCCAATATTAGATTTTGGTAAAGCACCATCTGAGAAAGCTGGCAAGTAATGTTCGCGGATAGCTTGCCCCACAGCTCTTCCTTCTCCTGCTAAAACAGCATACTTTTCGCCCATAGTTCCTTGCAATCCAGGGAATTCGCCAACCATATTTGTTAAAAGATCAAACTTATAAATATCAGCTGCACGTAGTAAGTCTTTTTTTTCACTATCAGGAATTGCTAATTTTTCTGCAAGGATTTTGGCGATCACTTTTGTGCGCTTCATATGTTCAGATAATGTTCCGATTTTTTCATGAAATGTAACTCGTGTTAATTTTTCCACCAGATTAGAAATTTTAAGTTTTTGATCCTCTTCCCAGAAAAATTTCGCATCCTCTAGACGTGCAACCAAAACTTTTTGATTTCCTTTAATCACATTTTTCAGATGATCTGCGCGGCCATTACGCACAGAAATAAAATGCGGACTTAATCGACCTTTAGCATCTCTGACATAAAAGAAGCGTTGGTGTTCTTTCATCGAAGTAATCAACACTTCTTCAGGTACGGCTAGATACTTTTCAGCAAACTCACCTACAAAAGCCGTCGGATATTCCACTAAATTAACAACTTCCGTTAATAAATCATCGCCCAAATCAATCACCCAATGGTTTTGATGCGCAATCATTTGAATCTGATCGATAATCTCTGCTTTTCGTTTTGAAACATAGACGATAACATCTGCCTCTGCTAAACGTGACAAATACTCAGCTGGATGAGCAAAAGTTACTTCCTTGTTTAGTAAACGATGAGATCGCGAAAAGTTGTTTGTTTGGATATCTAAAACGCTAAATGGGATCACTTCTTCATCAAGCATTGCAACAATCCAATGAAGCGGACGGATATACTGAAAATCATAATCTGCCCATCGCATTGACACAGGGAAAGTTAAACTGGTGATCACATCTTTCAGTCCTGTTAATACTTCAAATGCCGGGAAACCTTCGACAAACTTTGTAACATAAACATATTCCACACCTTTTATCTCTTTAAAAAAGATATCATCAGTGCTAAAACCTTGAGATCGTGCAAAGCCTTTAGATGCTTTTGTCCAGTTTTGTTTTTCATCTAAGGCGATTTTTTTGGCAGGTCCTTTGATTTCTTCTTTTATACTTTCTTGTTTATCTGCTATACCAAGAACTCTTACAGCCAAGCGACGTGGTGTTGAGAAAGCTTCGATTTCTTTAAAAGGCAAACGATTTTCTTTCAAAAACTGCGTCGTTTTCTCTTTTAGCTGTTCCATGGCGGGAAGAACGATATGAGCAGGTATTTCTTCTAAACCAATCTCTAGTAATAAATCTTTTGTCATTGAGCTTCTGCCTCCTCCTTCTTGTCTAATAACGGATATCCTAGCTTTTTGCGCTCTTCGACAAAAATCCTAGCTACGGCTTTAGCCATATTGCGAATACGCGCTAAAAATTTCGCTCTTTCCGTTACCGATACTGCTCCCCTAGCGTCCAGTAAGTTAAAAGTATGAGAGCACTTTAAAATATAATCATATGCCGGATGAACTAAATTTTCTGTAATACAACGTTTTGCTTCTTTTTCAAAACGTTCAAAATTACCCAGTAATAAATCCTGATCAGACAGCTCAAATGAATACTTTGAGTGCTCGTACTCAGGATGCTTAAAAATCTCGCCATATTTCACATAACGCGACCATCTTAACTTATAAACGGAGTCCACTTCTTGAATGTAAGAAGCTAATCGTTCAAGTCCGTAAGTTAACTCAGCTGTAACTGGCTTAACGCTCAAGCCTCCAACTTGCTGGAAATAAGTAAACTGGGTAATCTCCATTCCATCTAGCCAAACTTCCCAACCAAGTCCTGCGCAACCCATCGATGGATTTTCCCAATTATCCTCTACAAAACGAATATCGTGTTCGCATGCAACAACTCCAAGCAAGCTCAAACTTTCCAAATATAACTCTTGGATATTTTCAGGCGAAGGCTTCATTACTACTTGAAACTGATGATGTTGATATAAACGATTAGGATTTTCTCCATAACGACCATCAGCCGGACGTCTGCTCGGCTCTACATAACAAGCATTCCATGGCTCAGGGCCAATAGCTCGCAAAAAGGTATATGGACTCATCGTTCCCGCACCTTTTTCTATATCATAAGCTTGTATTATCAAGCAACCTTGTTTTGACCAAAATTTATGTAACGTTAAAATCATCTCTTGGATACTCAATCCTTCATACATTTTGCATTTCCTTTCCATATAAAAAATCCCTATGCTTTTTAAAAATTTGTTTACCATAAAATCATAAATCGGAAATATACTAATGATAGCGAGTGTTTAGGCATTCGTCCAACTTTTTGGGTGAAAATCTAAAATTTCATCAAAATAGATATGTGTTAGAATACAAAAAAAGCAGAACAGGAAAAAAACATGCAAAAGTGGAAATATTTTCTGAAGATTTTATTGTTTATCATTTTGATCAGTGTGATTATTGGTGCTATTTTTAGGAAAATAGAACAAAGTTCTACTGCATTTTATCAAGCGAGTCTTCCTTTTAAACTTAAAAATGATAGTCCAAGCAAAGAGTTTATTGATCATACCCGTTACTTGCTTTTATATGAAAACAACACTGTCGAACAACTGTCTAAAAAGTTTAAACTCTCGCCGGATATCATTGCTGGAAATCTAAAAATTTTAATGAAAGATGATCAAGTGCATTTTGCTGTGATGTTTAAGTCTAAGGATAAAAAAATAACACAAAAAATTGTGCAGCAAGCTGGTAAAGTTATTCAAAAAAAACAACCTGAAACCAAGCAAGATGGAGTGCTAAAACTTCAATATGTAGCAAAGCAAAATACCAAAACTATGCTTATAGGGCTAATGGTTGGCTTCTTTTGGGGAACAGGGATCATCTCCTTGCTTTTTAAAAAAGATTGTCTTCAAACTTTAAACAATGTTTTTAACTGACCTGTTTTTGCGCTTTTTTATAAAAGACCTAGTTTTAGGACAGGTCTAAAATTTATAATAGCGTTCACCGATTTCCGGTTTTTCTGCACCAAATCGGCAAATGTCATCAATCATTAATGAGCAAGAGCGGATATCACAGTATTTAATCAACTGATAAAATCTTTGCAAAAACTTTAAAGCGTATTTAAAAGCCATGATATCTTCTGCTTCATATTCAAACACTAATACTTCAGACGTGTCATCTTTCTTCGAAGCAATAAAATCGGTTTTTATCAACGCTTACTTTCTGTGATTACTGGGGTATAGTTGCCTTAGAATGCTTAGTGCTTGTCATTTGCCAATCTTTGATTTTTTGATGTAACAGTGCGTATGTTAGGAGTCACGGTTATGGGGATGTGTCGTTTTTGTTGTTTTATCACATTATTAATTTTGGTTATAAGAAAAATATTTTCTTAGGCACATTAAAGTTAATCGTTTTATGCGCCTTTTTGTACCTGTCCTGATGCTGTCTTTCATTGTCATTGTTTTGCTAAAATTTGTAAGGGAATGATGAGATTTTGTGAATTTGAGTATGGCAATACTTTAAAGATTATTGGTAGTATTACGCATTGGTAGTCGGCTTATTATTGCTGGCAGCTATAGTGGAGAATTGCGAATGATTTTAAATGTGAAAATAATTGTCTTAACAATTAGTGTTAGCGATGACTTTACCAAGAGGAGTACCATATAATTCGAGTGCAAAATTTAGCATGCAATACGAAAACAAAAAAATATTTTCCAACGTTAATCTTAATTTGACTAACACCTTTTATCTACTATAAGATCGCAACGAGACCGGTAAATCGACGCTATTGGAAATTATTGCTGGATTAAAGCAACCAACCGAAGGAACGGTCGATAAAATTTCTAATAAGATTCTGTTTTTAACTTCAGTTGGGGTTAGCTCAGCGGATTTATCCATTTTTCTTAACAATCGATGTATTAGTTGCATCTTTACGATCATAAGAGCCAAAAATATCCATTTTTTTCTTGATATTTTTTCAAAATATAATAAATCTAGGAGCGATAAATGTTTCCAGAACAGCAGATAATAATATCAATAGAAACGTTGCATTAATCACCCAAAAAATTATCTTTAAAAGCTTTAATAGCGCTTTTTTATTAACTTCTTTTTTCAAAATTAAAAAAGTTATTGATAATAAGAAAAAAGGAAAAATACTAGCGGTTAAAATCACCGTTGACAACTCCAAAATTCCATGAATCCAAAAAAATGAAAGAGAAGAAAGTAAACTGTTCGTGCTAGTTGCTATTCCACCAATTGAAATACCTACAACAAAAAAATGAATAAATACAAAATAAAACGAATATATACCAAAACTTAAAAAAGAATAAATGATGCTACGAACATGAATATCTAAATTTGTTAAAAAAATTATAGAAAATTTCGGAGATAGATTTAATTTAGGATGAATAGGATTTGATAAAAAATATCCAAAAATCAAAGAAAAAACACCAATTATGAAGAAAGAAAGAAGA
>JAIRLR010000134.1 GCA_031259195.1 Streptococcaceae bacterium
TTAAAAATATCATCTGCTTTCGTCATGCTTACCCTCACTTTTTACAAACTCAATAATTGCATGATATTTATTTTCCAACTCTTTTTTGAGAATAGTTTGTTCGACCTTTGTGATCGTAGCACCTAACCACTCACCTGGAGTCCGATCTAACTCTTTTTGCAAATCATTCCCACTTACAACGATTTCACTACGCGAAGTAATGGGCAACTCTGCAAATTTCTTCTTCACTTTTTCAATATCGCCGCATTGCCAAATTAACTGCACCAACTCTTCCGTTAAAAGCGCAACATCCAATCCTGCTTGAAATAACCACTCATTCGTCCACTCAGCATGTTCTCGTTTCTTTAATAATTCTAACATTAAATAAGCCTTATAAAAAACAGCCTTTGCCTGTTTCCACTCACGTAAAAATTGATGAAACTCATCTTTTGAAAATTTCAAAAAATAGCCTAATAATGCCCAAACTTGACTAGCTGTGCGAAGTTTATCATCAGGCAGCAGTAATAACTTTTCTAAAATTTGAGAATTTCTTTGCTTTAAAAATGGAACATGCAAAACAGCTTGACTTTCAAGAAAAAATCGTAAACCTTCATTCCGAAATTGACCTAACATTAACTTGATAAACTCTACCTGAATCCGCTCGACGCTTATCTTTTCCAGTAAAGAAATATTTTCTTTAATCGCTTGATAAGTCGCATCTTCAATCATAAAACCTAATTGACTAGTAAAACGAAAAGAACGCATCATCCGCAGCGCATCCTCATGAAAACACTCATGGGGATCTCCTACTGCACGGATAATCTTACCCTGCAAATCTGCTTCTCCTGCAAATAAATCAATAATATCGCCATTAGCATCCATCGCTAAAGTATTAATGGTAAAATCACGACGCTTTAAGTCTTCTTCTAACGTATGAACAAAGGTTACTGAGTCAGGTCTGCGATAATCCTGATACGTAGACTCTGTCCGAAAAGTGGTTACTTCATATGAGCTTCCTCCATACAGAACTATTACTGTTCCATGCTCAATCCCAACATCTACCGTTTTTGAAAATATTTCCTTCATCTCTGCTGGATATGCGCTAGTTGCAATATCTACATCTATAATCTTCTTGCCTAATAAAAAATCTCGCACTGATCCACCAACAAAATATGCCGTAAACCCTGCTTGCTGCAGTCGCCTAACAATAGGTATAGCCTTTGTAAACTCATAAGGAAAATCTTTAACTCTCAAAACTATTTCTCCAATCTTTAAAATCCAAAATTTTCAAACGCTTCATTATTCACCTTATCTGCGTTATAGCATATTACATTATTTATTTAAAACCTTTGATCTGGAGCAATTCAACAAAATTAAAAAGTTATTTGCTATAATATTGATAATAAATTTTAAACGTAAAGGACGAAACGAAATGGTAAATGATGAGGAGATTTTTTTTAAACGTTTAACTGAAGCTAAAGCAGTTCCTGGTAATGAACAAGAAGTACGAGATCTTTTTAGAGAAATTGTAACTCCTGTAGCCGATGAAATTATTAACGATGGACTTGGTGGTATTGCGGCAAAGCATAGAGGAGATGCTGATAATCCTGTGATTTTATTTGCATCTCATATGGATGAAGTCGGTTTTATGGTGACAAATATTACTGAAAAAGGTTTTATCAAGTTTCAAACTTTAGGCGGTTGGTGGGGGCAGGTTATTCTTGCTCAACAAGTGACGATTACTACTCGTGATGGAAAGTCTATCCATGGTGTTGTTGGTTCAAAGCCACCACATGTTTTAACAGCAAAAACACGGAAAAAACCAGTTGATATTAAAGATATGTTTATTGATATTGGAGCCTCCTCTAAAAAAGAAGTCGAGGATTGGGGGATTGTTCCAGGGGATATGATTACTCCATACATTAATTACCAACGTTTAAACGGTTCAAAGTACTTACTAGCTAAAGCCTGGGATAATCGTATTGGCATAGCCGTGACTTTGAAAGTGCTAGAGAACCTTGCAAACAGTGGACATCCAAACACTATTTTTGCAGGGGCAAATGTTCAAGAAGAAGTCGGGTTGCGTGGTGCTCGTACATTAACACACTTAACAAACCCAGATATTGCTTTTGCTCTAGATACAGGTATTGCTGGAGATACACCCGAAATGACCCCAAAAGAAGCAGATTCGGCGTTAGGCAAAGGAGCACAAATTGTTTTCTTTGATGCTTCCATGGTGGCCCACACTGGTTTACGCAACTTTGTTGTTGATGTTGCTAAAAAGTTATCAATTCCTTATCAACCATGTTTTATGCCAGGTGGGGGAACCGATGCTGGACAAATGCATCTAAGTCATAATGGTGTTCCATCTCTAGCTATCACAGTACCAGTACGCTACCTACACAGCCACACTTCAATTGTTCATGAAGATGACTACCATAATATGATCAAACTTGTTACAGAAATCATCCAACGACTTGATGCTCAAACAGTCGCGAAACTAAAACAAGGGTAATATAAGCTGAACTGTGTAAGAGCCTGTTAAAGTACTAGACCTCTTGCGAAACTAGGACATGATTAAAAATTGTGTTCAATTTTTTCCTGAGATAAGGAAAAAAACGTAGAAATAGTGGTGCTATTGCGAGGCTCCCGTTCTAACGATTTGTAATCAAGCAAAGCTTGAAACAAATTCGTAAGAACCCGACAGGTTTTTTGACGAAATATCAGGGAAAAAGAAACGCAAT
>JAIRLR010000012.1 GCA_031259195.1 Streptococcaceae bacterium
TAATGATAAAATGGCTGAGGTAGTAGACATTTTAGCCAGCAAAGGTTTATTAAAAACATCCGAAGGCGCAACCATTGTTGATTTGGAGAAATATGACTTAAATCCGGCTTTGATTAAAAAATCTGATGGTGCAACTCTTTATATCACTCGTGATTTAGCTGCAGCCCTTTTTCGTAAGCGTGAGTATGGTTTTGCTAAGTGCATTTATGTTGTGGGAAATGAGCAAGCTGGACATTTTAAACAGTTAAAAGCTGTTCTAAAAGAGATGGGATATCCTTGGGCAGAAGATATTTATCATGTACCGTTTGGCTTGGTGACAAAGGATGGCAAAAAGCTTTCAACGCGCAAGGGAAATGTGATCTTGCTTGAGTCCACTTTGCAGGAGGCTGATGAACGGGCCTTAAAACAAATCGATGAAAAAAATGCCAATCTACCTGATAAAGAACAGGCCGCTCATCAAGTTGGCTGCGGTGCAGTGAAGTTTTTTGACTTAAAAACAGAGCGCATGAATGGTTATGACTTTAATCTTGACTTGATGGTAAGCTTTGAAGGAGAAACAGGACCTTATGTGCAGTATACACATGCACGCTCGATGAGTATCTTGCGCAAAGCCAATTTCACGGTTGATCAACAAAAAAATTACGCTTTAAAAGATGATGAGTCTTGGGAAATAGTGAAACTATTGCAAGCCTTTCCGCAAATAGTGCGACGTGCAGCAGCTCGTTTTGAACCATCAATTATTGCAAAGTACACTTTACAGCTTTCACAAAGTTTTAATAAATACTACGCACACATGCGGATTTTAGATGAAAATGAAGAAAAAGCAGCTCGCTTAACCTTGGTTTATGCAGTAGCGACTGTTTTAAAAGAGGGACTAAGACTTTTGGGAGTAAACGCTCCTGAAGAGATGTAGGAGGGCTTAAATGGTCCAGATTTTATTAGGATTTTTAATGATTTTATTAGCTTACTATGCATTTTTTTGGCTGAAAGATTTGTTTTTGCATAAAGCAGACTTAAAAGAAGGAAATATTTTCGTAAGTGGTTTCATTGGTTTGATCACGGATTTTTTAGACACAGTAGGAGTTGGCAGTTTTGCAATTACCGTAGTGCTGTTAAATGCGACTAAAAGCTTAAAAAATGATCGATTACTGCCTGGCACGCTGAATGTAAGTCATACTATTCCGATTTTTGTGGAAGCATTTATTTTTATAACAGTGGTAAAGGTAGAATCGTTGACTTTATTTTCATTAGTAATTTCTGCCATTATTGGAGCAATTGTCGGTGCAAAAATAGTTAGAAAATTACCCAACGAAAAAGTGCAACTAACGATGGGTGTGTCTTTGTTTTTAACGGCTACTTTAATGATTTTAAAACAACTGAATTTATTAAATTTACTAGGCCAAGGCAATTACGCAATGAAGTTAGAAGGAGTCATTTTACTTATTGCTATTTTAATTAATTTTATCTTAGGAGCGCTGATGACGGCAGGTGTGGGCTTGTATGCTCCTTGTATGGCGATGGCTTGTATGTTGGGATTAAACCCGATTGCTGCTTTTCCAATTATGATGGCATCATGTGCAGGACTAACGCCTGTTGCTAGTGTGGAGTTTATTAAGGTTCAAGACTACTCACGAGCAACATCTGTTGGAATAACAATTGGCGGCTCCATTGGCGTCATAATTGCCGCTCCCTTAGTTAAAATTATATCGTTAAACGTTCTTACTTGGATTATTATTGTGATTGTTTTGTATACATCGATTACTTATCTTAGAAAAGGGTTAATAAATAAATTTTAGAACCTCGTATACTATTGGCATAATTGATGTTTTCCCTATTTCATTAAGTTAAACTTTTCGTAAGCATAATAGAGGTCGTAAGTTTTCAGAACCTTGAAGTACTCATCTTCCATACAACAGAGCGGATAATCTTCTCTTGCGACAGTATGTAAATGAGCTAGATAAGACATTTGTTCTTGAATTTCTAACTTGGGCTTTTCGTCCAAGAGAAAAGAGGATAACCACTATCTGACAATCCTCCTTAGAACCTGTTAACTTGTCTCGTCTTTTATAAGAATACTTAAAAACGCGAACACCACCATCTGCTTAACTTGTGGAAAGTTTTCGCTCAACATTTTTGAACCTTGCAAAACATCGCTCTACAACCCAACGTTTTGGGATAACTTTAAACATATGTTCATCTTGAGCGCTTAACGATTTCCACAGGGCAATCCAAAATATCCTTAATTTTATTTGCGAAAGGGCGTCTTTATATTCGCCACCGCATAAGGATATTTTTCACACTGGGCAAAGAAGTTTGATAATTCTCAAACATTTCGATTGCTCCTGCTTTATCAGAAATATTGGATGTTGTCATAGAAGCACATGAGGAAAAGATGGAATCAACAGCAATGTGGCGTTTGATGCCAGAAATTTTGCGAATTGCCTTAGCGATTGGCAAACGAAGTTTGACAGAGTTTAGGGAGGATGTACCTACTTGGTTTACCGTCGGTCATATATACTTTTTGTTCAGCAGTATCTGTATTTTTCATACTTTGGGCATCAACAAAACAAAATGTGGTATTTTTATTATGATTACCTTTAACGAAGGCTAATTACATTTTTTTAAAAGTTCCTCAAGCAGAGTTGTCCCATCTTTTCGTGGATTTTTCCATTGTTTAAAATATCTGTAAACTTAACTTCCCACCGTGGATAGTCGTAAAACAAAGCTCGCCTCGAGAGTTAAATCTTCCAAATACGTTGCAAGTTCGGGGGATTTTGATTTTACCTGAAGAAATGGGAGTAGGAATTCCTTTTGATCCCAAAGTGCATTGGCAAGGGTAAAAAATATAATTGTGGGGTATTATGGACGCATTAGAGAAAATTATTCAAGATCATTATGTGATCACGATGAAGGACATTATTTTTGAAGGGCATAAAATTTTACGTTTAGTCGCTGAAGAAGTTGAAAATCCTATAACGCCAGAATTATTGACACTAGGTGAGCAGATGATGACTTTTCTGAAAAATTCGCAAGATCCTAAGATGGCTGAAGAGCTGGAGTTGCGTGGTGGCGTAGGATTAGCAGCGCCGCAACTTAATATTTCTAAGCGCATACTAGCTATTTTAATTCCTGATGAAGAGGGAAATGTGCAGTTTGAGGAAATAATGTATAATCCAAAAATTATTGCGCACTCAGCTCAAGAAGTTTGTTTGAAGAGTGGCGAAGGTTGTTTATCTGTGGAGCGTGAGGTTCCAGGATTTGTCTCTCGCTATAAACGGGTAACGGTGATGTACATTAATCATGATAATAAAGAGAAAACAATAAAATTAAAAGATCATCAAGCAATTGTTTTGCAGCATGAGCTGGATCATTTAAATGGTGTTTTGTTTTTTGATCGCATTAATGAAAAAGATCCATGGGAAATTAAAGAAGGGATGGAAATTCTTGATTAGGTTGGGAAGGTATTTTACCTCCTTCGCCCCTCTCACACCAACCAACCGTGGGCTTTGCCAAGTAAAGTGTGTAAGTTCTTTCTAGGTATGTAAGTTTGTAACCCAAACCCGTCCAATTATAGCAGTTTTCTTATAGTTATAGCCTATTTTATAACATATTTAATCAACAACTAATTACAACATTGATAGCCACAGTTAGCAAACCAAGCGCCAATATCTGCTTTAAAAATTTCACCAAGAGCAACTTTTAAACTTTTTATCAAGCTCTCAAAAGTTCTCACTTTTAACTTTCTTAGTATCGCTTTTACCTTGGAGCACATGAATTCAATTGGATTCAAATCAAGACTGTACGGCGGTAAATACAGCACCTGTGCACCTTTAGCAATCAATGGATCGACCACCCCTTTTACTTTATGAGACGATAAATTATCCAAAATCAAAATATCTCCGTACTTTATCTTTTGCAAGATATTCTAAAACAAACGTAATCATTTACCCGTTTTTCACCGATTGCTCAGACCTATAATATCGTCATACCAGCATTTACGCTACTTTCATCTAAAAAAACGATATTTTGACTTATCTGCCTTCTCCACTCTCTTTTCCAAGCAACACGTTTTTCGATCACATCGCTTCTAGTTTGCGCTTTTGGAAAGAGTGCTTTTTTTTAAATTAAAGCCAAACTTATGCTTTACAATTTTAGAAATGGCGGAAATACAGGTATCTAAAGAAAATTTATCTTTTATTTCTTGAAGAGTAATATCAGGAGTTTCGATGATTTGTTCTTGGATTTGACTCATTTGAGTTTCAGTAAGTTTTGATTTTCGACCACAATTACGATAATTAAAAGATAAATTTCCTGTACTTTTAAATTGTTTTATTAAATTAGCGACTGTTTTTCTGGAAACCATAAACCTTCTAGCTGCGCTGGCTTGGGTTTCAGAGTAATTTAAAACAGATTCTACGATTCGTTGTCTTAATTCTAGAGGTATTGCCTTTTTCAAACTGCTATATACAGGAGGAGGAGTGCAGTTAGAAAAACTAGGTGTCATTTTTAGTAATGGTATTAACTCGCAAAAAGCTAGAATTCAGTCAATTATTGGTTTAAATGCAAAGTTAAATTTAGAAGAGTTAAAAACGTATATTCATAAACGTTTTTACTTAAAATGATTGGTAATGGTTTCATAAAATTGTAAACGATTACTTAGAACTTGTCCAAGATCTCACAATGATGAATGATCCCGTTGCACAGCTTAAATCCAAGCAAAGCTTGGGTAAGCTGGATAGCAACCCGACAGGTTTTTGGCTCTTTTTCCACACTTTTTCGTTAA
>JAIRLR010000014.1 GCA_031259195.1 Streptococcaceae bacterium
AAATAAAGCATAAAAACAAAACCATACATCCAAAATGCCGCATCTGGTGTTTTATAGCGGTTTGCTTCAATAATCTGCTGAAAAGTTTTTAAAACTTCTACCACACCAATTAACACAACCAAAGAAGTTGTTTTAATCATTCGTGTTGCTAAATTAATCACTCCTGGCAAAAGAGGTTTAAAAATCTGCGGTAGGATGACATATCCGAAAGTTTGCCCTTTCGTTAGCCCTAAAGCCTCTGCACTTTCATACTGGATCTTGGGCACAGAAGTTACCAAACCACGAACTAACTCTCCAATTTCAGCAGTGCCCCACATTGTAAATACAATAACAGCCGAGGTTTCCCCTGAAAAGTTGAGTCCAAATGCACGTGACAAACCAAAGTACACTAAAAACAAAGTCACTAACTGTGGCATAATCCGATTAAACTCAACATAAATTTTTGTCAAAAATCGCGTTATCCTATTTTTGATTGTCATAACCAAGCCTAGTAAAATCCCCAAAGCAATCGAAAAAGTCATCGAAGCCAAAGCAATTCTAATCGTCACAACCAAGCCTTCAAGGATCCGTACAAAATTATCAGCATTTAAAATAACATCAATTCCCGAATTTTGCACGACGCAACCTCTTCTCCAAAACAAACGCTAAAATTAAAATTGGCAATAAAATAATAAAATAGCAAATAACCAGCATTAATAATGCTTCATCCGTTTTATAATAAATTCCAATCAAATCTTTGGCCACAAAAACCAAATCAGCCAAAGCTACCGCGCTAAACACTGATGTCTCCTTCAATAGAAAAATAATATTTGAACATAATGGTGGAATCGAGTTTGAAAAACACTCTGGCAAAATAATATAGCGCATAACTTGATTTTTTGTTAAACCAATAGCTAATCCACCCTCGATTTGTGTCTTACTAACAGAATCCAGCCCTGCGCGAAAAGTCTCGGCCATGTAACCAGAACCTAAAAACGAAAGACCAATAATGGCCGCAGCTTCAGAAGTAATTTTCACCCCAACTTTTGTCAAGCCGAAATATAAAAAAAACAAAATAACAAGCAAAGGTGAATTTCGAGAAAGCTCAACTAAAAAAGCAGCCAGCCTTTGCAAACAAGGAATTTTATAATAAATAATCACACTTAGAAAAAAACCTACCAATATCGAAATAATAATCCCCAAAATCCCAAGCCTTAAAACAAGTATTGAAGCATCTATATACTTTGGAAAAAATTCTTTTATAAAATTAATATCCATATAAATCCCTCAAAATCCTTATTTTTTTCGTTGTTGCTTGCCAGCATTGCCTCCTTTACCAGAAGTATGATTCAGCGACTTAGGCTTAGCAGCTTCTTTCGGAGTAACGTCTTTTTTAACAGCCCTCTCCGGCATTTTTGGTGGATTATTTTTAAATTCTTCATCTACTTGCTTGCGAACTTTGGGCTTGATGACAAAACTACTAATGCATTGCTGCACAATTGCCACTACACCGCCAGCAACCCAGTACAGTTGCACTCCCGCTGGCATTGCTAAACCAACCATAACAGTCATTATCGGACTCATAAAAGTCATCGTTTTCATCTTCTCTTTTTGTTCTTCATCTAAACCAATTAGAGAAATGTAGCTTTGAATCAAGTAAAGAATACCGATTATTACCAGTAAAACAATACTCCTTTTTTCTAAATCAATCCCCCAAAAAGAAGTTTTTAAAATCCCTTCATTATACCGTGCCGTAAAATAAAGCGCTGAGAAAATAGGCATCTGCAATAACATTGGCAAACAGCCGGCACCAAGGCCTCCAAGCATATTTACGCCATTTTCTTTATAAAACTTTTGCAACTGTATATTAGCAGCCATTTTCTCTTCTTGGGTTTTGGCATTTTTAATGCGTTCATTTAGTGGTTTAGCATATGCGTTTAAAAGCTGCATCTTTTCTTGCTGAATCGCTGCTGCATGCATCTGTCTAAAAAATAAAGGCATTAAAATAAAGCGCACAACAAGCGTTACAAGGATAATAGCAAAACCATAATTTATATGAAAATTTTTCGCTAAATAATCCAAAAAATTACTCATGGGCTCCATTAAAAAATGATACGCCCAACCTTCTCCTGTTGGTCTGCCTGATTTGTCCGTCTTTACACAACCTGATAATAAAAGCAAAGACATTAACATTGAAGCGCCAAATAAAAGGCGTTTAACATTCTTCATTATATAAATCCTTCTTTCAAAATACTCTTGTCATCTTACAGCATTTAAGTGCTTTTTTCAATGTGCATGATCATAACATAACCAACCATAACTTATAACTTTAAATAAAAGAGTTATCTAAGAACCTGTCCAAGATCTCACAATGATGAATGATTTTGGCTCTTTTTCCACACTTTTTCGTTAAAAAGCCTCGATTTAGCACCACTAAACCTACGTTTTTTGCCTCAAATTGTAAAAAAATAGCTCAAAAATTCATTTCATTAGAGATCTTGGACAGGTTCTAAGAGCTCGTCAACAATCTTGAAGCGATGAAAATTTACTGCTAAAAAATTGAAATGCAGGAAACCTGCTGGTTGTCATTGCTTAGTAAATCTCCT
>JAIRLR010000016.1 GCA_031259195.1 Streptococcaceae bacterium
GTTAGAATGGTGAGGTTAATTATAGACTATTTGTTCAGTTTTGATTAAAGGGAAGTGATTTTTTGACTGAACAGGAAAAAAAACATTCTTCACTAGGACCTGCAAAACCAGGTGAGTCGTTTAAAGATCAAGTTTTGCGAGCTTTGCATGAAGGTGAGAAAAGCGTTAAACCGATTGATAAGTCGATACGCTCAATCTCTACTCAAAAAGAAATATTAGAAGGTGAGAAAAAAGTTACTGAAGACAAAGAGACTTCTTCAGAGGAAAAAGCATCAAATAAAAGCACTGTTAAGTCTCAAAAGTCATCTAAAAAAGCGCAAAAGCGCAGAAAAGAACGTGAACAAAGAAAAACGGAGACTGCTTTGCAAAAAGAAGATCGTGTAGTGGGAAAAATTATTCGAAGGTTAGTAATTTTATTGGTTCTTTTTTTTGCAACGGTAGGAATTGGAGGATATCTATATGTGAATTCTGCTTTGCAACCGCTCAATAAAGCGTCAAAAACGTTTGTGAATGTTTATATTCCGGTAGGCTCTTCTAATAAACAAATTGCTAATATTCTGAAAAAAGAAAAAATTATTAAAGATGCTCTTGTATTCAATTATTTTGCAAAATTTCATAACTATGCTAATTTTCAAAGTGGTTATTATAACTTTAAAGCCAGTGACACTTTGGAGCAAATTGCTAACATGTTAAAAAAAGGTGGTACAGAGCATCCAGAGATGCCTATTTTGGGGAAAGTTGTTGTTAAAGAAGGGCAAAATATTGATGAAATTGCCAAACAAATAGAGATCAACGTAGATACTAAAGAAGGTAAAAAGACACCATTTAAAAAAGAAAAGTTTATTAGTCTAGTAAATGATGAAGCTCTTTTTAATAAAATGAGGCAAAAATATCCTAAATTATTTAATGGCGCAAGTTCAGATCCAAGTGTCCGCTATAGGCTAGAAGGCTATCTTTGCCCTGCTACTTATAATTATGGCAAAGATGACACTGTCCAAAATATGGTTGAGATTATGGTTGCAACGATGAATAAAACAATACACCCCTACTATGAAAAGATTGCTAAGCAGAAAAAAAAGCCTAGAGAAGTTTTAATATTGGCATCTTTAGTGGAAAGAGAAGCAGTGAGGGAAGAAGATCGAAGAAATGTTGCGCAAGTTTTATTGAATCGTTTACAAAAGGATATGCCTTTAGAAACAGATATTTCAGTTTTGTATGCTTTAGGGAAGAAAAAAGACATTGTAACTATTGCAGATACACATGTAGATTCACCTTATAATCTTTATAAAAATAAAGGTATAGGTCCTGGACCATTTAATAGTCCATCTAAAATGTCAATTGAAGCAGTCTTAAATCCAAAAGCTAATGATTATTTATATTTTGTTGCAGATGTGAAAACAGGAAAAGTGTATTTTTCCAAAACAAATGAAGAACATAATGTATTAGCTGAAAAATATGTTAATAACAATCAATAGCCCTCTTGCGAAACTAGATCCATGAAAATTGCGAACTGCCTTAACGATTGGCAAGCGTTAGCTTGACAGAGTTTAGGCAGGACGTACCTACTCGGTGCGAACTTACCTTAACGAGTGTCTTGCGAGGCTTGACAGAGTAAAGGTGCGGATGTACCTACTTGGTGCGTTTCTTTTTCCCTGATATTTCGTCAAAAGACCTGCCTAGGTTCTTAGAACGACAGCCTCGCAAAGCAGCATGTACTTTTAAGTTTTTTTCCTTATCTTAAGGAAAAAATTGAACACAATTTTTAATCATGTCCTAGTTTCGCAAGAGGTCTAATAAAAATTAGAAGGAATGATATTCATGGCAGAAAAAGAATTCCCGATGAGTGCAGAAGGGAAAGCAAAATTAGAAAAACAAGTAGAAGAGTTAAAAACAGTGCGTCGTCCAGAGATTGTTGAGCGGATTAAAGTCGCTCGCTCTTATGGTGATCTTTCTGAAAATTCAGAGTATGAGTCTGCAAAAGATGAGCAAGCCTTTGTGGAAGGAAAAATTGCTGAGCTTGAGAATATGATTCGCTATGCGGTGATTATTGATAACGAAGGAGTTGATAAGAATGAAATCTTTATTGGCAAGACTGTTAAGTTTCGTGATTTAGAGTTTAATGAGGATGAAACGGTAACGATTGTCGGTTCTGCAGAAGCAGATCCGTTTGAAGGGAAAATTTCCAATGAAAGTGCGGTTGCCAAGGGACTTATAGGCCATAAAACTGGTGAAGAAGTAACATTTCCAACTCCTGGCGGGGATATGAAAGTTAAAATATTAGAAGTTGTTAGTGACTAAATAAAAAATTATTTTATAGACTTTTAATTTTACATGTCAATGATTTTTGAAAATATCCAAAAAAATGTCAAAAATTCATCATAAATTTTTTCTTCCAATCCCTTGACAATAAGCCTTTAGTTCGTGTGAAATGTTGAAAACTTCCTGAAAATAAATCCAAAGAGCAGGGCTTTACATATTGCTATTCTCAGAACCTGTTAACTTGTCTCTTGATTGATGAATTGCGTTTAACAAGTTTGTAATCAATTAAGCTCAAAACAACTTGTAAACCTGCCAGGTTTTTTTGAGAAATTTTTGCGCATTTCTAGGCTAGAAGCATAAGCTTCTAGGTAACAGATAAGAGAAAACGAACGAAAGTGAGTTTTCATACACTTAAGCATAAGCTTTTAGGTAACAGATAAAAGAAAACGAAGTTTTCTACCACCCAAAACGCAAGCGTAACGAGGCTATTTCGAGGATCCCGTTCTAACAATTTGTAATCAAACAAACTCAAAACAAATCGTAAAAACTTAGGCATATCTTTTGACGAAAAAAGGCAAGCATTACCAGAAAAGTCACAATTACGGAGATCGTTAACAGGCTCTTAGAGTTCGCCCATGCTGGGAGAGCATGTAACCCTGACTTTGGCAGTAAACTTTTCAAAGTCAGAATATAAACTTACCACTTTACGTTGTGCAAACAAAAAAGACCACCTTTTTCAATCTTTTATCTTTTTATTAAGGACAAGTAATTATTTTACCTAGGACAGTAATATCTAAGTGCTCGTGCTTTAAATTCCATGTTTTCCCAATAACTATTAAGAAAAATTTTGAAGTTATCAAATTGATGATTTTTATACCCTCCACAAGTAAAGTAGATTACTGCCTCTTCCACTGGTGCCTCTAGACTAGGCGTAAATATATATCCATAAGAACGGATTCCAATATAAAAAGGAATTATTTTTACATCTGGATTATTTAAAATAGGTATATGCTGACCAGCTTCTTCTAACGCAGCTAGTTGTCTTTCCATATGCGCTATCTCTTCTTCATATGTTGTTCCTCCTGCACCAAAACTATTCAGAAGTTTTGCTTCAAGAACTTCTGCTGGTTTTCTTGGCTCATTTAATTTTAATATCCTTTCAATTGATCCTGTTTCAATATCATTTTTTACCTTTATATAAAATGATGCTACTAATTGTGATCCAAAAAATCCATCTTCATCATCTTCTATAGGAATGTATAAATTAATATCTCTTGACTCTTGCAATACTTCCTTGACAAAGATAGGAGAATCTTCCTCAGTCGTCCTTGGTCTTTTCTCAACAATTGCTCGAAGGTGTCGTTGCTTTTTGATACCAATCTCTTTTTAAGATTACGTAACGATTGCCTTGAGCTTGTTGCTCTACTTCTGATTTAAGCCAACTATTTTCCCCTATAGCTAGATATGCGCTGTTTATTGTTTGTGGAGTCATACAATTACCTACTACGCTAAAACTAAACATTGCTACCCAACTTAAAATTAACCCCATGAAAAATTTTTTCATAATAAAATCCTCCTTTTATAAACTTCTTTGTAACCTTAATAATCAAAAGTTGTATATTGGCAAATATTCCAGTTTACTGCCACTCCTCCTCCGAATCCATTGGCCAAATTATGGGTTGTTCCTGGATCATTTCCCCTAACTGGAATAACATTTCCCCATGGATTATATAAAAATAAACGCTCGCCTCCTCCAGCATTATCTGCTCTAAAAGCCACACAACTATGAGCTTCTTCGGGATTAGCTGGATTTTCAAATGTTACAATGACCATTCGCTGGTTATTCACAATCTCAGTGCGTATGGCATTCCATGAATGTTGTGAATTTGCTGCGGTGACAGGTGCTGTGAGAGTTCCCGCGACCCTACAAAGATTAGTCATTGCTTGATCAACAGCAGGTTCAGATTTGCCAGAAAACACACCTTGACAAATGCGCGAGATCGCACCGAAATTCCTCCATGTAGTATTTAAAGTCCCCAGTGGAGGTGGCACACTAAGTATTGCATTGAAAAAACCGAGCACTCCTTCCTCATTTCCTGGGGTAAAAAGAGCTGCACGCATCCAAGCGTTTAGGGGACAATTACATGCACCTACACCTGCTATTGCCGGACAAACGGGATTAATATGTCCATTATTTACATTAAAAAAATTACCAATCTCACTTATAAATGCTCCCCGGTGTGGTAAAAATGGAGCAAAGTTAAAGAAAGTATCTCTGTCAACTTCTCCCTGACCACTTGCAGCAGGTTGAGGTGGTGCAGCATTCACGGGAATAGCCA
>JAIRLR010000063.1 GCA_031259195.1 Streptococcaceae bacterium
ACCTACTTTTTTTCGGTTTTTTTGAGCTGCGCTTTTTTCCTCTTTTTTCATTTTTCCTTTGGGTTTTAGTTTTTTATTGACTTTTTTATAGCTAGCTTATTATAAAATGCTAGACTCACCAAACTAAGCGCCTATACAGGTTGATAAAACTTTAACTTAGCATTTGCGGTTGTACATACTAGTTTTTCGCAGATACAACGCTTTTATTTTATAAAAAAAACTTATTACTTGTCAAATTTCATCAATAGCGAGATTGCTGTCGTTGCTCAGTGAAAATGTCCCAAAATTTTTTATAAATTGAGTTCTTAAAATTGCAAATTAAAATTTTTTACGCTTTCTTGCAGCCTCTGATTTTTTCTTACGTTTTACGGATGGTTTTTCATAAAATTCACGTTTCCGCGATTCTTGTAAAGTACCAGCTTTTGTAACGGAACGTTTAAAGCGACGAAGAGCATCGTCAAGTGATTCGTTTTTGCGAACGACTGTTTTTGACATTTAAATTCCCTCCCTCCAGCTTAAAAATTAACCGTTTAAATCAGACTAATGTGATCTAAAAACTGCCTAAAATTTATTTTAGCTAAATCACTTATACTCGTCAAGCTGGTGACTTGTGCCCAGAAAACTTGCCGAATGTTCGTATTTTCCATATAATTATAAAAAATACCAGAAAGCAGGCTTGCCAATGAAGTATAAGCGCAGCAAGAGATTGGTTGATAGGCGCACATTTGCTTGATCATCCTTATACCATAATTTCTTTATCGTTTTTTAGCGCGCGTTATCAGTCTGCCAAATCCTCAATTTCTGAAGATTTGTCTATTGTTAAAAAAACTTTTTATGTACGTGATGTTGATATCAAAACTAAAACAATTACCGTCATTCCTGGTAATTACTTAAAGACTTTAAGAACCTGTTAACGATCTCCCAACGATGAATCATTTTGGCTATTTTACCACACTTTTTCGTTAAAAAGCCTCGATTTAGAACCGCTAAACCTGCGTTTTTTGCCTCAAATTGTGAAAAAATAGCTCAAAAAACCTGACAGGCTTACCAAATTGTTTCAAGCTTTGCTTGATTACAATTTGTATAGCGGGATTTACTTCGCTAGAGATCGTTAACAGATTCTAAGAAAGTAGTGTGTTAAATGGCTGAGTATATTGAGCGGATTCCACCACAGGATAAAGAAGCTGAGCAGGCTGTTTTAGGCTCGGTCTTTTTAATGCAGGATGCCTACTTTGCAGCAACGGAGTTTATTACGGCCGAAGATTTTTATTCACACCAACATAAAGTTATTTTTGAAGCAATGTCACAGTTAATCGATAACAACACTCCTGTAGATATTCGCACGATCACAGATGAGTTAAATAAACAACATCATTTAGAAGATGCAGGCGGCATTAGTTATCTTTCGGATATTGCGGTTATCGTGCCTTCTCCTGCGAACGCTGGATACTATGCCAAAATTGTTGCTGAGAAAGCAGCTCGTCGCAGATTAATCGCTGCTAGTACACAGACTGTTCAGAGAGCTTTTGATGCTAATGAAGATGTTATTGATTTAATAACCGTTACCGAGCAAGCATTGATGGATATCTCACAAGATACCAATCAAAAAGATTTTCAAGTCATTGCTGAAGTTTTAAGTGAAAGCATGATCCAAATTGAAGAGAACGCTAAAAATCACGATATTGTCACTGGTCTGGCCACAGGATTTCCTGAGTTAGATAAAATGACCGCAGGGTTTCAGTCTGATCAGTTAATTATCTTAGCTGCACGTCCAGGGATGGGTAAAACAGCTTTCGCTTTAAATATTGCTCAAAATGTTGGTACGAAAACGGATAAAAAAATCGCTATTTTCTCACTAGAAATGAGTGCCGTTGATCTGGTTAATCGCATGCTTTGCGCTGAAGGTTTAATTGACTCAGGTCATTTAAGAACGGGGCAACTTAATGAAGAAGAGTGGGAGAAACTTGTGATGGCAATGGGACAGTTGTCAAATACGCAGATTTTTATTGATGATACTCCTGGAATTAAAGTGCCGTCGATTAAAGCTAAGTGTCGGAAGTTGGCCAAAGAAAAAGGCCATCTGGGACTGGTTGTTATTGACTATTTACAGCTAATCGAAGGCAGCAGACACGAGTCTCGCCAACAACAAGTGTCTGAAATATCTAGAGAGCTAAAAAAACTTGCTAAAGAATTAAACTGTCCAGTTATCGCTTTAAGTCAGCTTTCACGTGGGGTTGAAGCGCGCGAAAATAAACGCCCGATTTTATCAGATTTGCGAGAATCCGGCTCAATTGAGCAAGATGCAGATATTGTTATGTTTTTGTATCGAGATGATTATTATCGCAGAAAAGGAGATGAAAGAAATGAAGACGATGCCTATTTAGATGAAGACACAGCCACGATGGAAGTTGATCTACAAAAAAATCGAACCGGAAAACGCGGGATGGCAAAAATTATTTTTAAAAAGAATTATAATAAATTTTTACCGATCGCTTATCGAAATGATGGTCCTACTCCTTTTTAGAAGCCTGTTAACTTGTCTTTTTATTGATGGAATTTTAGGTTAACTTTTAGGCAATTTGCGAAAAAAAAACGCAAGAATATTTGTAAACAAATACTGCGAATTAATTTTTATGATCCTTGGCGCAACGGCGTTGTGTGTTCCCTTGATAATAACTATACAAATCAAACTCGCTGAAGGTGAATAGCAAAACTTTCGGCGGGTTTTTGTTTGTATGAAAAATTAATACATTTGTAGTAGTATTAATTAATGCCTCCTGAACAATTTTAAATTTTCAAGAAAAACATTCATTGAATCACAAAAAAATTCTCTAAAAACTCGCAAAAAGAAAATAATGCAAAAAAATTTCGTTACAATCTTTGACAAATTGAAAGCGATTGCACTCAAAGAGATCACAGAAAAGGTGGTTGCCAAGGCAACAGCATTTACTTTTTTTCATAAAACCGCAATAATAAACCCATGGACATACAAAAACTTAAATCAAAAATTTGTTATAATTACCCAAAAATAAAAACAAGCAAAGGAGTAAAATCTATGAGATACCCAAGCGACATCAGCCGCGAAG
>JAIRLR010000087.1 GCA_031259195.1 Streptococcaceae bacterium
GTTACCAAACGAAGTTCGGCGAGGGTCTTTAAGAGATTTTATCTCCATTTTAAGTTTTTGTATATTCATAAGTTTATTATTGCGGTTTTATGAAAAAAAGTAAATGCTGTTGCCCTGTGTTGCGAGGCTTTGCATTTACACTTGTACCAAAAACAACAAAATTACTAAATAACCCTGCTGTAAGTAAACCAATAGAGATAACTTTTTTTCAATTTTTTCATTTTCCATTCCTCCTAAAAATTTTTATTTACACCAATATTTAAATTTTAGAATTTAAAAAGGTGGCGTGAGAACAATGGTTGCAAGTCAAAAAACAGTTAAAATATCTTGGCAATGGTGTGCTCTTTGTTTATTTCACAAGACCACGTTTCATTTAATTTAAAATAAATTTGAACTTAAATAAATAAAAACTTAGAAAGTGTGCTTGTGGAATGGATGACGAGCACGCTTTTTTAATATTTTCAAATTTTTAAGGAAAACAAGAAGGTAAGTACTTTTCCATTACGCTTTTTCAAAAAAGAAACGAGATGTTCCATTGGCGGTATTTTTAGTTGGTAATTTATAATTAACGTACTTGCTTTGTGAATTTAAAATCTTTTATTGAGGAGATAAAATTATGAAAAATAAAAAAATAATTGGTATTATTTTGATTTTAGTTGTAATTATTGGATTTTTCGCCTTCAAAGAAGGAATGAAGACAAAAAAAGATTCAAACGTAAAAATAGTTGGTGTTCTACAATTTGTTTCCCATCCGGATCTGGATAGTATTTATAAAGGAATTCAAAAAGGACTTGCTGATGAAGGATTTAAGAAGGATAAAAATCTAAAGATTATTTTTAAAAATGCCCAAGCAGATCAGAGTAAGCTAAAAGCGATGAGTGAGATACTGATTGAAAATCACTCAGATGTTGTCGTTGGTATTGCAACTCCAGCAGCTCAAAGCTTGGCTAATCAAACTAAAGATGTTCCGATTGTTTTAGGAGCAATCTCAGATCCCGTTGCTGCAGGTTTGGTTAAAGATGAAAAGAAACCAGGTGGCAATATTACCGGAGTTAGCGATCGCTCCCCTGTTGTTTCTCAGATCTCGTTAGCGAAAAAGTTGCTTAAAGGGGCAAAAAAGATCGGTATTTTATATAGCTCTTCTGAGGATAGTGCAAAATCTCAGGTAGCTGATGCTAAAAAAGCCGCACAAGACGGCGGACTTTCAGCAGAAGAATATCCTGTCCCTTCAACAAATGAAATCAATCAAATCGTCGGTAAAATGGTGGATGATAAAGTTGATTTTATCTATATTCCTAATGACAATACCATTGCCAGCGCAGTGCCCACAGTAGTGAAAATT
Source organism: Streptococcaceae bacterium (assembly GCA_031259195.1). Classification (GTDB taxonomy): domain Bacteria; phylum Bacillota; class Bacilli; order Lactobacillales; family Streptococcaceae; genus JAIRLR01. The sequence goes on from JAIRLR010000087.1 coordinate 1,343, forward strand.
GCTGATGAGCATAAGGTGCCGATTATTCCTGTGACAGAAAAAATGGTTAAAGAAGGCGGGCTGGCAACAGATGGTTTAGATCAGTTTGAGCTGGGAGTGCAAACTGGACGCATGACCGCTCAGATCCTGAAAGGTGAAAAATCTGCAACAATGCCGATCTTTACGTTTAAAACAGGAAGGATTGTTATAAATACTAAGCAAGCAATGAAGCTTGGAATTAAAATTTCAAAAGAGATTTTAGAAAAAGCAACGAAAGTTTCCTAGAGCCTGTCTATTATCTCTAATGAAATGAATTGCGTTTACCAAATTGTAATCAAGCAAAGCTTGAAACAATTTGGTAAGTCTGCCAGGTTTTTTGAGATATTTTTTCACAATTTGAGGTAAAAAGCGCAGGAATAGCACTGCTTTGTAAGACTCCCGTTCCAACGATTTGTAATCAAGCAAAGCTTGAAACAACTCGTAAGGAACCCGACAGGTCTTTTAACGAAAAAGTGTGGAAAAATAGCCAAAAACATTCATCATTAAGAGATGATAGATAGGTTCTAATTAAAGGAGAGATGAAATGATTATTTCAACGATTGGTCAAGGGTTGTTGTGGGGAATTCTTGGCTTAGGTATTTTTATGACTTTTCGCATTCTAAATTTTCCCGATATGACCACAGAAGGAAGCTTCCCTTTGGGAGGAGCGGTTGCTGTTGCAGCTATTCATGGAGGACTAACCCCTTTGCTAGCAACGCTGTTAGGAGTAGTGGCCGGAATGCTTGCCGGCCTTACAACAGGCTTGCTTTATACAAAAGGAAAAATTCCAACTATTCTTTCAGGAATTTTAGTGATGACATCGACTAACTCAGTGATTCTCTTTGTCATGGGCGGACGCTCAAATTTAAATTTATTAAATCGCCCTAGTTTGCAAAACTCTTTGGAATTTTTGCATCTTAATAAAGAATTCAGCACATTAATTCTGGGAGGACTAACGCTTTTCATTCTGATTTCTTTAATGCTCTTATTTTTCGATACACGCTTAGGACAGGCTTATATTGCCACAGGTGATAATGAAACAATGGCTAAATCTCTGGGTATCTATACAGATAATATGAAACTTTTAGGACTTGCTATCTCAAACGGTATTATTGCTTTAAGTGGGGCTTTGATTTGTCAGAATGATGGGTATGTCGATATTAATAAAGGAATTGGTGTTATTGTGATCGGACTGGCTGCCATTATTATCGGAGAAGTTGTTTTCGGAGAGTTAACAATGGGAGAGCGTTTATTAGCAATCGTGATCGGTGCTGTTTTATATCAACTTCTAATTTTAGCCGTCGTCAAATTTGGATTTGATACTAATTATCTGAAAATCTTTAGCTCCATCATTTTAGCAATCTGTTTGATGGTTCCTGAACTTCGCAAAAAGTTGAAACTAAATATAGCAAGGTGGGGAAAATGAGGGTAAATGTTTTAGAGATGAAAAACGTTGTTAAGGTAATTGACAATGAAGGAGAAAAGCAGCGAGTTATTATGGATTTACTATCTTTAACCTTAAAAAAAGGTGAATTTGTAATTGTGCTTGGCGGCAATGGCGCCGGAAAAAGTACCTTGTTTAACCTTATTTCGGGTAATTTGAAATTAACAAGTGGAAAAATAAAAATTTTAACCAAAGATATTAGTTCGTTATCAGAAGAAAAGCGCGCAAAATACATTGCACACGTCTTTCAAGATCCGAAAATGGGAACCGCGCCACGTATGACAGTAAGTGAAAATTTATTGCTAGCAATGCAGCGTGGAGAAAGGCGAGGACTACAAAAACGGCAGTTAAAACAGCACCAAGATGATTTTATTAAGCTTTTGCAATTAATTGGTAACGGCTTAGAAAAACACTTAAATACACCGACTGGTCATCTTTCAGGTGGTCAAAGGCAAGCCTTAAGTTTGCTGATGGCGACAATGAAAAATCCTGATTTATTATTATTGGATGAGCATACAGCAGCTCTTGATCCCAAAACTTCTACGCAGTTAATGGAGTTAACTAATAAACGTATTTTAGAAAATCAACTAACTTGCTTAATGATTACTCACCGGATGGAAGACGCTTTAAAGTATGGAAATCGTTTAATTGTTTTAAAAAAAGGAAAAATCGTAAAAGACTTAAATATTGAGGAGAAAAAACAATTGCAAATAAATGACTTATTGCAATTGTTTAAGTAATGTTAAGTAAGATATCGGTTAAAAGCCCTCAACTAATTCGGGTTCTCAATCCCACACTCTCGTTTGATAAATTTCTTCTAAAGTATCAAAAATATTTTCCGTCAAAATAGTGATATGCCCCATTTTTCGTCCTTTTTTTACCTCTTGCTTCCCGTAATAATGAAAATTCCAATCCGCCTTTTTGGAAATCAACGCCTGCGTCTCACATAATTCCTCTCCCAAAACATTAACCATCACTGCTTTAGACAACAACTTCACCTGCGGCAAAGGCCAGCCAGCAATTCCACGGATATGCGCGGCAAACTGACTAAGTGAGCAAGCTTCAATCGTATAATGACCCGAATTATGTGGACGCGGGGCCAACTCATTAACGTAAATGCCGCCCTCTTCTGTTAAAAACATTTCAACACAAAGAACGCCAGCTAGATTTAAAGACTTTGCAATTACAAGTGCAATGCGTTTAGCTTCTTCAATAACCTCATTTAAAACATTCGCAGGAGCAATTGTTTCATATAAAATATTTTGACGATGAATATTTTCGACAACAGGAAAAACGGCGTACTCTCTTTGAGCGTTTCCTGCTACTTGAATTGATATTTCTTTGACAAAAGGAATCCATGCTTCAAGCACACAAGTTCCACAGCGTAATAAATTCATTGCTGGCGCGATATCAGCCATACTGGCAATGATATGCTGCCCCTTACCATCATAGCCGCTACGTGTTGCTTTTAAAACACAAGGATAACCAATATCTTTGATCGCATCTTGGATCTCCATAGGATGCACAATGGTTGCATAGGGCGCAATGATAATATTCTCTTCTTCTAAAAAGGCTTTTTCAAGCAAACGATCTTGAGTAATTGCCAGCAGATCTGCTCCTTGAGGGATGGCTACTTTATCCTGAATAGCAACAAGAGCATCAACATCAACATTTTCAAATTCATAAGTAAGGACATCACAAGATTTGGCAAGTCTTTCTAAAGCTTTTTTATCATTATAATTGGCGACAATTTGCCAGTCAGCAACCTGTGCAGCAGGCGAGTCGTCTGTAGGATCAAGCACACCTACACGAAAACCCATTTCTTTTGCTACAAAGGCCATCATTTTTCCTAATTGTCCTCCACCAACAATACCAATTGTTTGCCCTGGCATAATTTTACTTGGCAAGTTTTTCACTACTTTCTATCGCTATTTGCTTAATTTCTAAACGATAATCTTCCAATTTTTTGGCAAGTTTTTCATTAAATACTGCTAACATCTGTGCAGCTAATAAGCCAGCATTGATTGCTCCGGCTTTACCAATGGCCACTGTTGCAACAGGAACTCCTCCTGGCATTTGAACAATAGAAAGCAAGGAGTCTAAGCCGTTTAAAGCTTGCGACTGAACAGGAACGCCGATAACTGGTAAAGTGGTTTTTGCCGCTATCATACCAGGTAAATGAGCTGCTCCTCCTGCTCCAGCGATAATTACTTTAAATCCGCGTGTACGTGCTTTTTCAGCAAATTCAAACATTAAGTCTGGTGTCCGATGGGCGGATACAATTTTTTTTTCGTAGAGAATACCTAGCTTTTCTAAAGATTCACAAGCATACTTCATTGCCTCCCAATCAGAAATACTGCCCATAACAACAGCAACTGTAGGTTTCAGCATCACTTGCTCCTTTCGATGCAAAATTTTTTTGAGTAAAAACTTAATAACTTTATTCTAACCGAAAAATTTTTGGAACCAAGTAAATTGTTGATATTTATTGAGGGATTGGAGAAAGGTGCGGGAATGAATATCTATTAGAATCTGTTAACTTGTCTCCAATTGCGAACTGCCTTAACGATTGGCAAGCATCAGCTTGACAGAGTAAAGGTGCGGATGTACCTACTTGGTGCGACTTTTTTGGTAATTTTTGGCCTTTCTTCGTCAAAAGACCTGTTGGGTTCCTTACGATTTGTTCAAGTTTTACTTGATTACAAATCGTTAGAACGAAAGCCTCGATTTAGCACCAACGCGCAGCTTCCCTACGTTTCCGGTGAAAGAAAACTTCGTTTTCTCTTGTCTGTTACCTAAAAGCTTATGCTTAGCCTAGAAATGCACAAAAATTTCTCAAAAAACTCATCAATAGCGAGATCGTTAACAAGTTCTCAGAAATCTCATAGCTACCGCCAACATGAAAATATGTACGACATTCTCGAAAATACTCCAATGCCTAGTTTGTTGAAACGCCCGCCACGGGCCTTTTTCAAGGCGCAAGCTGCTTGCAAAACGGGCAACATTTTATCATACCGCACGTTTACTCCCGTTAATCTTTGAAATTGTTCGTCGGTTAACTGTTTTACCTCTTCATATCTCATCTTCTTACTCACCCACCATGCTTTTTTTTCATCTCGTTTAGATGATTTTTGATGATTTGGAAAGAGGTTTAATCTCGTCATACCAGCATTTACGCTACCTTCATCTAAAAAAACGATATTTTGACTTATCTGCCTTCCCCATTCTCTTTTCCAAGCAACACGCTTTTCAGTCACATCGCTTCTATAGCTGTCAATGCTTTTCGAAAATGTCCCAAAAATTTCAAAACATAAGCGTAAAAAGTTTGTATTACCTCTAAAATGTTCGTCCTTGTCAATGAGCCTTTAGTTCGTGTGATTTAAAGGA
>JAIRLR010000090.1 GCA_031259195.1 Streptococcaceae bacterium
GTTACCAAACGAAGTTCGGCGAGGGTCTTTAAGAGATTTTATCTCCATTTTAAGTTTTTGTATATTCATAAGTTTATTATTGCGGTTTTATGAAAAAAAGTAAATGCTGTTGCCCTGGGTTCTTAAGGAGCTTTTCAACACCTTGCTGACATCCGCCAGCAACTAAAACAATCTTTTTCACAGTCTATCTTCTAGGCTATCTTTTAAAAGAGCGATCTTTTTAGCAGGATCAGCAGCATTGTAAATGAAAGAGCCGGCGACGAAGATATTTGCGCCAGCATTCTTAGCTTGTCTAATTGTATGATCATCTATGCCGCCATCTACCTCGATCTCAAAAGAATAGTTGTTATTTTTTTTGATCGTGGCGATTTCAGCGATTTTTGTTAAAATTTCCGGCAAAAACTTTTGCCCGCCAAAGCCAGGATTAACAGTCATTACCAGAACTTGATCGACCATTGATAAAATAGCATGAATTGCGCTAATTGGCGTGCCTGGGTTGATTACAATACCAGCTTTTTTATTCAAATTTTTAATTTTTTGCAGTACTGCATGGATGTGAGCGGTAGCTTCGATATGGACAGAAATAATATCGGCGCCGGCGTTGGCAAAATCCTCAATAAGATGCTCGGGTTTTTCGACCATTAGATGAACGTCTAAGGGTAGTTTGGCAATAGGACGGATAGCTTGCACAACATTTGCTCCCATTGTGATATTGGGCACAAAATGACCATCCATAATATCTACATGAAGATAGTCTACTCCATTTTTTTCAACTAAATGAATATCTCGTTCTAGATTGGCAAAGTCAGCACTTAAAATCGAAGGAGCAATTTTCATGTTTTTCTTCCTTTCATTTTTGATCCTAAAAACCTTGCGAATTTGTCCGCGCACGTTGCTCTCCTTTTTTAGTTATTTACCCCAAGGGTTATTTTTCCAATCAACTTGTGTATCATTGATATCAAAGGCATCTAAGATTGCTTTTGGAGCATTTTTAAAATCATAAACTTTTGAAAAATCGCCATGGACAATAACTCTTTTGATCGCATCTGGATCATTACAAGTAACAAGAGTTATCAGCTTTTGATCCGAGATATCATCGATCACTTCGACATGATCAGGTGTGACACGAATTACTTCCTTAGTTTCATAAGCCCAAATCTGATTAAGGTTTGTGATATAAATCATCATTTCATTCTGTGCGCGCTGTATTGGACTGAAAAGCAAGTTAGGATTTTCCACGCGATGACTAGCTAAAGCGTAATTTCCTTCACCCATCACTTGTCCTTCCTTCATCGTACCAGCACCATAAAGGAGTGCGGTATTTGATAAGCCTTTAAAAATTGGCAATTTCATTTTGACATCAGGCATGGCGATAAAACCGATCACTGGTAAAGGTTGTGTAGAAAATTGAGCGGCTAAAACGGCCTCCGTTGAAACAGGATTAATCACATCAAAGTCAAAAGGTTGCTTGGATTTATTATTATCATAGAGCTTCTTGACACTGATTTTACGTGAGTAGCGCTCAGAGTTTAAGCCCATCAAAAAATAACGAATTTCTTTATTAAAAATTAAAGCCAGACCAATCAGTAAAATCAATAGCAGTAAAAAAGTAGATAATTTACTTTTTTTCTTTTTTGGAACATCTGTCTTTCTCGCCATAATAGTTAACTCCTTGTTTGAGTTTTATACTAATTATTATAGCATTTTTGTTCATTATTATTTAATAATAACTAAAAACGTTTTGCCTCACTATACGATAACCTGTACCTTTTATCTTGCTTCTTTGGTTTTTATTTTGCCGTTCCACGCTGCATAACCTTTTTTTAAAATATAGATTTCCGTAAAACCAGCTTTTTTTAATAAAACGGCTGCTCGTCCTGCTAAAATTTCTCGATCCTCATAAAGATAAACAGTATGATCTTTGCGTAGTGATTTCAGAGATTCCCTAAATTGACTCATAGGAAGACTACGTGCTCCTAAAATATGACTGCGCTTAAAAATATTTCGCTCTCGAACATCCACTATTTGAGCCTTACATGCACCTTCTTTAAAGGTAGTGGCATCAACAATCTTAGCTGCTTTTTTTACCCGCATCTTTTGAAAAAGAATTTGTCCTACTATTAAAAGCAAAATAATAAATAAAATAACATTTGCCACTAGCATCTAAAATTCCTCCTTTATGTGTTTAACTCACGTTTTTTCTCCAAACGATGCTCATAACGCAAAACAAGCAAGGCTGTACGAAAAATTTGATCATCTACTAACCTTGCTTTATAAAGATTTCTTAATTCAATTTCCATTAATTCGATATCATATATCCGCTTTCCTAAATATATGTAAATCCCATACATTTTAAGTAATTGCTGTACATCATAGAGTGTTTTTATCTTTTGCACTACGTTCTCCGTTCTCCCCTCTGCTGTAAAAAAGCATAATTTATTTTTCTCGACTTTTCAATTTTCCGAATTGCCTCACGCAAAACACCCGCGAAGAAGTTGTTTATACCTGTAAAAAAGGAGACAACAAAAGTGGCAAAAATCAGCATAAAAGCAAGAAAAGAAATCGTAAACAAATATACTATATATAAATAAATTCTATGCCTTCCCCTAATCTTAAGTTAGAACGTGATGAGATAATACCTAAACCTACAGCATTAGACTCTGAAATATTATAAGTGCCATCTGGATTAATACCAGTCACTATCGCAACATGCCCAAAATTTGGATCAGCACCTTCACGGCCTGGTTGATAACAAACAATCGAATTCGGACGTGGTATGTCAGAAACGTCACGGCCATCAGCGCGAGCTGCGCTACTCCAATTTGCAGCATTTCCCCACCAAACCGGTATGCGATAATTAAAAACTCTATTCACATACCACGTACACTGGCCCACGTAAAAGCCATGATCTACAGTCCAATTCATGTCTTCTCCACTAGTAATTCCGCCTCTTTTAGGAACGGTACTACTAGAACTAGCAGAAGTAGTACTTTCTTTCCTTCTTTCTTGCGAAGGTTGAGGATTGGGCTTTGGAAGCTGCAAAGGCTGCGTTCCTTCATCTTTAGTTTCTAGAGTAACAATCTGCGCTTGACTCTCTTGCTGAGCTTTTTTTAGTTGCTCTGCTTCTTCATGCTGCCGTTTAGCTACCGTTTCTGCCTGAGTTTTAGCTTCTGCTTTTTGAATTAATAAATTATCTCTATCACTTTCCTCGGTCGTTCTTGCTATAGCCAGATTTACTTGCGCTAAGTGCAAATCTGCTCGCCTTTGCTCTCCTATTTTTTTGGAAATTTCGACTTCTGCTTGATTCATCCGTAGTTGTTGCATTCGTTCAAAACTTTGCCTACTTTTTTTCTGCACTTCTTTTACATCGTTTAGATGATCATCCAAAATGGAATGACTTGCATGTAACAAACAAGCAATTGCCCAACAACGCGTTAATAAATCTGTTAACGACTTAGAATCAATCAGTATTTTAATCAAACTACTACCAGAGTTATGTAGCTGTATCGAGCGTACTTGCTTATTCATCTGCTCTTTACGTCTAGCAATTCTCATATTAAGGTCTTGTATTTTACGATCCAACTCTACAATAGCAGCAGTTAACTTGGTTTTTGCTTCAGCTAAATCTTTTGCTCGCAACTCTATTTGGTCCAACTCTTTTTGAATTGAAGAAACTTCGTCAGCTGCCTTATCTTCTTGCAACTTAAGCTCATTTATTTTTTTATTCTTCTCTTCTACATCGTCATCATTAGCCAATACATAATAAACACTAGACAAAGAAAAAAACACCCCAAATATTGCGACTATAAATAAAAAGAATACCCCTTTATTCTTCATAAACACAAACCTTCTAATTTTAAAAATGGCGATAATTATACTGTCATCGCCATATATTACTTTAATCCAACTCTTCATCCATAAAAGTTTGAAATACTTCTTCGATCATATCCCATTCAGCATCAGAATCTTTGTCAATGGCCGTTAGCTTGCCTTGCGTGCCATTTTCATTTTCCAAAAATGAGTAAGCTAGTAACTCAACCTCTTCATCATTGCTAACACCTGCAGGGTAAAAAAGAACATAGTTTTTGCCAAACTCTTTTTGCCCATCAATGGTCATTAGAATTTTATATAAAGTTTCATTGCCATCATCATCAATTAGTGTAATTACATCTACTGATTCGTTATGCTTGCTCATATTCAAACCTCTTCCTTAGAACCTGTTAACTTGTCTCATAAATCT
>JAIRLR010000132.1 GCA_031259195.1 Streptococcaceae bacterium
ACTTAACATTTTTTGCAAAATCAGAACTTTACCGTGAACAATTGGTGTTAAGTCTTGAAATTATGTTAAAAGATGGCTTATTAATTTCAGGATTAATCTTTTTTTATCTGCTTTTTAGTGTTAAATTTCGTTCTTTACAAATGCGTAAACCAAAACATATGGCGGATTTTTTCCTTTTTCCACATGAAAATCTTTGGGTAGCTGGTTTAATTTCCGTATCTTTTGTATCATTGTTAATGCTTTTATTTACACGTTATTTGAAAGGGAATAAGAAAAAAATCGGTCTTATTCTTACGCCAAAAGTGGAAAAAAGAATTTCTTATGTGCTGATGAACTATGGCGGCAATACCGAAAGTCAGCTGGTTTATCTAGGTGATAAAGATGTTTTCTTTTATACAAAGAACGATGGGGAAGATACGGCTTTTCTGCAATTTAGTTATTTTCGTGATAAAGCGGTTGTTATGGGGTCCCCTTCAGGAGCGATGAAAGATTATCCGGAGTTATTAACGCGCTTTATCAAAGAGTGTGATCTTTTAGGTTACTCTCCCGTTTTTTATGAAGTGAGCGAAGATATCACGCTAATCCTTCATGAATTTGGCTATAATATTATTAAAATGGGTGAAGAAGGGCATGTTGACTTGCCGAATTTCACCATTAGTGGCAAAAAACAGCGTGGAAATCGAGCAACAATGAACCGAATGCAAAAAGAAGGCGTTCGTCTCGAAATTTTAGAGCCTCAATTTGCTAAAAAAGATCTTGAACAGATGCGTGAAGTTTCTGATGAGTGGTTGGGCAGTCGTAAGGAGCGTGGCTTTTCCATAGGTTTTTTTGCTTCTGATTATATTGCCCGTGCATCAGTAGCCGTGGTGAAAAATGCTAAAGATCAAATTATTGCTTTTGCCAATATTATGCCGACATATACGAAAGAAATGGTATCGATTGACTTGATGCGCTACAGCTCAGAGGCTCCACAAAGTATTATGGATTTTCTTTTTATTTCGTTGTTTAATTACTATAAAGAAAAAGGGATTAAAGTGTTTAATCTGGGAATGGCGCCGCTAAGTAATGTTGGAACTTCGCGAAAAAGCTTTGTGCAAGAGCGGATTGCGAATTTAATTTATCAGTTTGGCTCGCATTTTTACTCATTCCAAGGCTTGCGCGAGTATAAAAATAAATATGCAACTTCTTGGCGCTCGCGTTATATGATGTACTCACGTGATGATATGATTTTATTTGTGATTTGGGCGTTAGTTCGTGTAGATAATCGAGAAATACGGAGCGTTTGAGAATGTACGAATATCTAAAAGGTAAAATCAAAGAGGTTACTCCTTATTGCGTGATTGTCGAAGTAGCAGGAATTGGTTTTCGACTTTCAACGCCAAATCCTTATTCTTTTGCTGAAAAAGTTGGCGAAAGTATAAAGGTTTATGTTCACCAGGTGATTCGCGAGGATGCGCATACCTTTTATGGCTTTAAAACCAAAGCAGAAAAAGCCTTGTTTTTGAAGCTACTTTCTGTTTCCGGGATTGGTCCAAAGTCTGCCTTGGCCATCTTAGCTAGTGAAGACTATGCGGGTATTGTTCAAGCGATTAGTCAAAGCGATGCTAAATATTTGATCAAGTTCCCTGGTGTGGGCCAAAAAACCGCGCAGCAGATGATTCTTGATTTGGAAGGAAAATTAGAAGAGTTAACTGAGAATTTTACTTCAACTGCAAATACCGTTTCCACAAAAGTGCCTACAGGCAAAGTTGCCAAAGAATTAACCGAAGCTTTAGAAGCTTTAAGTGTTCTAGGCTATGCAAATAAAGATATCAAAAAAATTGAAAAAGAGCTGTCTCAGACTACTTATGAAACTACTAATCAGTACTTACGTCAAGCACTGAAAATGCTTTGATGAGAGGGTTAGCAAATGGAAAAGAAAAGAATTGTAAGCTCAAGTACCGTGGATCATCAAGAAAATGTCTTAGAAAAATCATTGCGTCCTAAGAGGCTTTCACAATATATTGGCCAAGAAAGTGTTAAAGAGCAGCTGGCGATTTACATTGAAGCAGCACAGATCAGAGAAGAAGCGCTAGATCATGTTCTTTTATTTGGCCCGCCGGGTTTAGGAAAAACGACCATGGCCTTTGTAATTGCCAATGAGCTTGGGGTAAACTTGCGCCAAACTTCCGGAGCTGCTATTGAAAAACCCGGCGACTTGGTTGCTGTTTTAAATGAGCTAGAAGCCGGAGATGTTTTATTTATTGATGAAATTCATCGCCTGCCTCGCGTTGCTGAAGAGTTGTTATACTCGGCGATGGAAGATTTTTATGTTGATATTATGGTAGGTCAAGGAGAAAGCGCTCATCCTGTACATTTTCCGCTGCCGCCATTTACCTTGATTGGCGCTACTACGCGCTCTGGGATGCTTTCGGAACCCTTGCGTGCGCGCTTTGGTATTATTAATCATATGGAGTACTATACGGATGAAGAGCTTAAGGAAGTGGTAAAACGCTCGGCAGAGATTTTTGATGTGGAGATTGAGGAAAGTGGAGCCTTTGAGATTGCTAGACGCTCACGCGGGACGCCGCGGATTGCCAATCGCTTATTGAAACGCGTTCGTGATTTTGCGCAGATAAAAAGTGATGGCGTGATTCGGCAAAAACAAGCTGATGAGGCATTAACGATGCTGCAAGTGGATTGTATGGGCCTTGATTATGTTGATCAAAAATTGCTAAAAACGTTAATTAAAATGTATCAAGGTGGACCAGTGGGCATTGGGACCTTGGCTGTGAATATCTCTGAAGATACGGAAACGGTGGAAGATATGTATGAGCCATACTTGATTCAAGTTGGTTTTATTAAGCGGACAACGAGAGGACGAAAAGCTACTGCTGCAGCATATCAGCATTTTGGTTATGAGTTTAAAGAAGAGTGAGTTAAGTAATTAATGAAAAAGTTCAAAAATATTAATGTAAATAAATTTTTTTCCAAGAGGCAGAAATCACATATTGTTTTCCGGCTAAATTTATTGTTTTTTATTATTTTTGTACTGTTTGTTTCTTTGGTGGCCCGCCTTGGATATCTGCAAATTATTAATAGCAAAAAATATCAAGAATATATTGATGCTTCTAATTATCAAATAGTGCAAACACCGACAGTTCGTGGCCAGATTTACGATGCCAAAGGAGTTGTTCTGGCGGGTAATACAGTGGAGCGAGTTATTGCTTATACTCGTGGTAAAGGAGTAACTGCCCAAGAAATGCGCGATACTGCTTTTAAGCTGATTGGTTTAATAAATGTTCCTCCTGATCCACTAACTATACGTGATAAAAAAGATTTTTGGCTTTCGGATGAAAAAAATTTAAAGCAAATTCAAGCAAAGCTTAGTAAGAAAGAAAAGTTTGATAAAGATGACGTTCCACATCCACAAGCTCAGATTTGGGAAACAATCGTAAGTAAAGTTGATATTGGCGAGTTAAAATTCGATGAAACTATGCTATCTGCTGCAACTATTTTTAAGAGAATGAACTCTGCTTTGGAGCTAGCCACAGTAACAGTGATCAGTGATAACTTATCTGAGGAAAATATTGCGATAATCGCTGAACATGGAAAAGAGCTGCCAGGCATTGAAATATCTGAGGATTGGGAACCTAAGTTTAATGATGATTCTTTTCGTCCTATCTTAGGAAGCATTTCATCCAAAAAATCAGGATTGCCCAAAGAAAAGCTTAAAAAATATTTAGCTAAAGACTATGTTCGCAATGATCGTGTGGGAACTTCTTGGCTGGAAGAACAGTATGAGCCTGTTTTGCAAGGTAAAAAACAAAAAACAAAAATCATTGTAAATAATAAGGGCAAAGTTGTTCGCCAAAAAGTTATTCAAAAGGGAAAAAGAGGAGATAATGTGAAACTTACTGTTGACAGTAAGTTTCAAGAGGAAGTTCAAAAGATTTTAAAAGCAAAGTTTACCAATCTGGTATATGGGCAAGCAAGAAATTCTCCAGGTGCATATGCAGTGGTAATGAATCCTCAAACAGGGGGAATCTATGCGGTGGCAGGAGTTAGTCATGATATATCCACTGGGGAGATTTTTGATGATATTTTAGGAGTTGTTAATAATGCGTTTATTCCCGGATCAGTGGTGAAAGGAGCAACACTGACAGCAGGTTATGAAACAGGAGTAATTTCAGGAAATGAAGCGTTTACAGATATTCCTATCCAAATAAAAGGAACACCTGTGAAAAAATCTGTTTTTTATGATAAATTACCTAACCAAATTATTACAGCAACAAGAGCTCTAGAAAGTTCTTCCAACTCTTATATGATGCAGCTGACATTAAAAATGTTAGGTGTTAATTACTCTCCAAATATGGGTTTGCCTACTGATAATAAAGATAAAGTATATAAAGAGCTAAGAGCTGCGTTTAATCAATATGGTTTAGGAGCGAAAACAGGAGTTGATTTGCCAAAAGAAGCGACTGGTTTAGAGGGAAGCACTAAAGGGAACGACGCTATGGGTAAACTGCTCGATTTATCTTTTGGTCAATATGATATGTATACCACTATGCAACTTGCACAATATGCTTCAACAGTCGCTAATGGCGGGCGTAGAATCGGACCTCATTTTGCTGAAGGAATTTATAGCAGTGATGAAAATGGTGGCTTAGGAAAGATTAAGAAAAAGATTGGGCCAAAAGCATTAAATGATATCCCGATTTCCGAAGCGCAGATGAATATTATCCGAACAGGATTTTATAATGTTGTTCACGGAAGTAGCAATTATGTAACTGGGTGGGCGCTGCGTAATTTTGATTCAAAGATGAAAATTAGTGCTAAAACCGGTACTGCTGAAACTAGCGATGGTAGAATAAATATGAATATTGTAGCTTACGGACCAAGCGAAAATCCTGAAATTGCTGTAGCTGTAGTGCTTCCGGAATTAGTTCCTAAAGACGATGTCTACCCTAATCAGGAAATTGTTAAAAGTATTTTTGATTTGTATCATCAAATGTATATAAGTGGGAGCTAAGAACCTGTTAACTTGTTTCCAATTGCGAACTGCCTTAACGATTGGCAAGCGTCAGCTTGACAGAGTTTAGGCAGGATGTACCTACTTGGTGCGACTTTTTTAGTAATTTTTTGCTTTTCTTCGTCAAAAGACCTGTCGGGTTCTTTACGATTTGTTCAAGCTTTGCTTTATTACAAATCGTTAGAACGAAAGCTTCGATTTAGCACCAACGCGCAGCTTCCCTGCGTTTCCGGTGAGAGAAAACTTCGTTTTCTTTTATCTGTTACCTAGAAGCTGTACTTCTAGCCTGGAAATGCACAAAAATTTCTCAAAAAACTCATTAATCTACTATCATGATCAATCAAAAAGTCATCCAATTGAGCATCCCGTTTTTTCTTACCTCCATTTGAAAAATTTGTTTATTATTTAAAATTATTTTATAAATCGTTGTATCTTCTTGATGCTTTGTCAAAATTTTCCCTGTATTAAAGCAAAAAGTTTGATTTTCCGTTGTTTCTAATTTACTTTCACGAAGAATGAAAACCATCATGTACGCAGTCAGTTGCTGTTCATGATTTTTTCGAAATTGACGATAACGCTCATAATCTGAGTATATATAACCCCATAAACTAGTGATTAAAAGCAATAGAAAAAGTGTTCCGAGTAAGGCATGTCCTTTCAAATTTTTCTTCATTTCGTTCATTCCTTAGATGGGATTAATAAAAGATCAGAGTATTCCCTATTATTATCGATAAAGCGCATATATATTTTTAGCATGTCATTCTCTTTTTGAAATGAGCAATGTGCAATATCACGCAAAAGTGGTTGGTATCCATGGCCATTCTTTTTAATCCGAATTTCTTTTGCTTTTGGAAAAAATTCTACAACTTTAAACTCCAGCTCTTTTAAAATCATAAAATGATGCTCGTTTTGCCATCTCACTTCATTAGCATTAACAATTTCTTTTTCCAATAAGGAAAGAGTGCTGTAATAATCCAAGTCTCGTTCATATAAGTATTTAGTTCCCCAGATATTGATATTTTTAAAGATTAGAAAAAACAGTAACAGAAATTGGGATAAGATGAACAATGAAAGCAATGATTCAAAAATGGCAAAGCCTTCTATTTTTTTATTCAAGTAGCTTCACTTCTTTATCTATAAAACGAACTCCAATAATTTTATTTTGTGCATTTTTTAAAAGTTTTGCTCGACCGATATTCGTTTTTAACATTAAACTTTGTTTAGCATTTTGTGTATCAAATAAATTTTGATGCTCTTTTTCCATTAATGTTTCAATGTGCGAAATCCATGAAATAAATGGTGTCACTAAAAGAGTAATAATTAACAATGAAATTATTGTTTCAAATAAAGCGAAACCTTTGAAAATCTGTTTAGAACTTTTTTCAGACATAAATTTGTTAAAAATATTTATATGATTTCTAATATTTTTCATGATTTTTCCATAACCTCCCACCAATTAGCAGTGAATAACTCTGATATTTATGAATAGCTAAATTGCAAAAATGAATTTTAAAAAGATAAGAAAAATGTCCTTGCTCATTAAATTGCAGCAATTGTTTCCCTTCGGCGGTGTATTTTATTTCTTTGGGCAGTTGACAATTGCCCATTTCGACCTTTTTAGTAAGAAAAAAAGCTTTAAAACAATTTTTTTCGGGAATAAACTGAATTCTTACCGCTTGATTCGAACTAACAGCTTTTTCTTGCCAGCTCATCATACTTTTTTCAAATGAATAAAGAAATCTTTGCCATTCTAAATATTGCCTGTACTTTGTTAAACCACTGATGGTGAAACAAATAATGGGCAGAGTAATTAATAAAGCAATAAGTAACTCTAATAAAGTGAATCCAGCTAGTTTTTTTCGCTTCATTTTTATTGCTCTTTTTTCATTATCCGTTCATATTTTTCCTTCTGGTCTTTAGTGATAAAGTCCGCAGATTCTAATTCTTCAAGAGACGGTTTTTTATTTGTAGCTTTTTCTAGTTCGTACATTGTCATTTGCGACTCCACAACATGAACAAGAGCCTCATCACTTTTTTTCTCAGCAAAATCCTTATGTTGCATTAAATTAGGTATCATAATAAGAATCAAAATAGATAGAATAAGTAAAACAATAAGTGTTTCTACTAAAGTAAAACCAGCCATTTCTTTTTGCCATTTTTTCATTTTGTAATTCCTCCTATATTTTGATACATTGGCAACAACATTGAGATATACACCAGAACGATCATGCCTCCTACAAATAAAAAGACGATCGGTTGTAGCCATTGCATTTTTTCTTCTATTTTCTTGAATAGTCTTTCAGCACAGTTATCCCCATAACGAATCAGCTCTGTTCCTAAGCTAAAATTTAGCTCTGCTTGCCTGATCATCATGCTAAATTCTTCCATAACAAAATTAAATTGTTGGATTTGCACAGCGAAATTCATTCCTTGCTGTAATCCGCTTTCTAATTTTTTTGCTAAATCTTTCATCAAGGAGGCTTTTTCTAGTGACTGCATAACAGTTAAAATATTGCTTAACTCCATTCCCTGCTCGAAAAAACGGCCCCATTCACGACTGAGATAACTAGTTATTTGCAGTATGTAAAATTCGCCAATAAATGGAAGTTTGGCAAAAATTTCGGCTTTTTCTAAACTTGATTTTTTTAATAACTGTCGCTTGAAAAGCAAACACCAACCAATACCGACTAGCAAAATACAAATAACTGCTAAAGGGCCATATTCCATTAAAATTAAACCTGCATTTTTTTCGTAACCTAAACGTCTTTGCAATTCAGGTAGTAAAAAGCTTCGCATAGTAATTAAAATTCCAACCAAAAAAAGCAACAGCAAACATGGATAAGTTATGATTGAAATAAATTTTTCCTTCTCTTTTTCTAATTTCGCTAAAGATTCATCAATGGATTTTAAAGTTGAAAGCAAATTGCCATGAGTTTCGGCAAACTTAACTTGTAAAATTATTTTTTGTGAATAACCAAAGCGTTGCAGCGTAGTTGTTAAACCATTTCCCATATTGATTTCTTTTGCCAAAATTTTTCCAACTCTCCGTTCAAATTCATATGCTGATGTCTTGAAAATTAATGTGCAATCATGCAGACAAAAACCATTTTTAAGCATGGTGATTAGTAAATGAATAAATTTTCTTTGATCTGCCATATTGAGTTTATGAGTTTTCTTCTTCCAATAATTCATCAAAAAGGTCATCATCGATTGCTCCTCGCTCTAATAATCTCTGTAATTTTAAATTCCACTCACCTTGCCATTTATCTTGTTCAGTAACAACATCTAGCAAAACACAAGCTTCTTCATTGATACCTATAACTAATCGTTGAAAATAAATGGCACACAGACATTCAAGTAAATCAACCTCACTAACATTTAAATCAAACAGTCGTTTAAAAATTCCTTGAACACTACCAGCATGAATTGTTGAAAAAACAGTGTGTCCAGTTAAAGCAGCACGAACGACAGCTTTTGCTGTTTTTTCATCACGAATTTCACCCACAATCATGATATCTGGCCGATGGCGCAAACAAAGTTTGATCAATGCATCATAATCCATTTCGATCATTTCATTAATTTGAAACTGTAAAATATTTTCATCTATCAGCTCCACAGGATCTTCGATAGCGATGATTTGTTGTCTTTTTTTGCGAGTATGGCAAAGTTCATACATTAAAGTAGTTTTGCCTGAACCTACCGGGCCACAAAATAAATGTAGTCCTCTTTTATGTGATATAGCATGTGCTTTTTTAATTTCTTTTTGACTAAAAAAATTTAGACTATCCAAGCCACTTTTATGTAAGTAACGAATCACTAAGCTTTCCCGATGACAATAATCTCCTGCTGTTGATAAGCGTAATCTTCGCCTTTCTTTAAGAATTTCGACGCTCATCGCTCCTAACTGTGCCCGCCTTTTTTCGCTCACATTCATTCCGCCATTAAACTTAAAATGAATAATTAAACGCCCACCAATTTCTTTTGCGATCTCTCGCTTATGAAAGAAACAGTTTCCTCGACGAAAATCAATCTTATATCCATCCATATATGGCAATATATAAATATCATGAATTTTTTCATAAACACCTTTTTCTAAAATTTCTATCGCTAACGCTTTAATATCAATCAATCTTGTCCAACTACCTTTCTGTAAAATAAAGAACGTAAAAAAGCGAAAAAAAAACAGAAATTTTTTTGATATAAAAATTTTTCCGTCTATTGCGCAAATATATAGCAGTTTGAAAAAAGATATTAACTGATTTATTATATATCCATAATTTAAAAGCAAAGGAAAGGAAAAAATTATATGGCAAAGGCAATCCCCTTAAAACCTAAACTTGCTCCATAAGTTTTAAATAATTATCATGATATTATGGATAAATTAAAATATGACAACCCATCAAAAGATTTTAGCATAATTAAATTTGGAGATAAGCGACTCGATAACCGATTAGCAAAGTCTAATACATGACAAAAAACCCACAAAATTCAATATTAAGTAGCAGGCAAAAGATATAATGCAAAAGCTTTTTATGCGTTACTAAGTAACGAAAAATTTAATCTTGAACATTTGATAACTGCTTATCAAAATGGGACTGTTGAGCGAATACGTTCAAGTAAAATTCAATCAATTTTGCTCATTCAAGATACGACGGACATAAACCTCAATG
>JAIRLR010000136.1 GCA_031259195.1 Streptococcaceae bacterium
ATTTAACTGGATTTTGGTGGGTGGACGGGTAAGGCAATTCGAATGTTTGCATGGGTTTTAAATTGTGTTATACTTACCTCGTAGTTTTCTGATGAGATTTAAGTAGTTGTTTTTCATAAACACCTCCTAAGTCAACATCAAGTAATAATTGCATTAATCAATGTGTGTAAGCGCATAAGGAGGAATTTGTTTATGGCAACAGGTACAGTTAAATGGTTTAACTCAGAAAAAGGATTTGGATTTATCACTAGTGAAGATGGAAATGACGTATTCGTACATTTTTCAGCTATTCAAGGCGATGGTTTCAAATCATTGGAAGAAGGCCAACCAGTAACTTTTGATGTTGAAGAAGGCGCTCGTGGTCCTCAAGCTTCTAATGTAGTTAAAGCATAATAATTGACTATATTTATTCCTATTATGGAATATTTGATATCATGAACAAATATTGAAAAAGATATTCGATCTATTATCGGATGTCTTTTTACTATGCAAACTACTTCTTTTCGGTTAAAAGTGAAAAGAATTTACATTTTGTCATAATCTTTGAAAGATTATATAACATATTTAAGTGAAGTGGAATTTGTTTTCGTTTAAAAAAAATAGCATAGGAGGGTTTTAATTATGAAAAAAGTTGAAGAAACAAAAATGAGAAATGTAAGAGCTGGAGATTTCAAAGATGGAAAATCAAAACCACCTATTTTCTGGAGTTAATTAAAATTGCAATCTAAACTGTGTAGTAGAAAGTCTACTTGTAAATTGTAACCCAAAACCGTCCACTTATCAAAATCCAGTTAATAAAGATGTTAAGTGTTGTCTAAGAACCTGTTAACGATCTCCGTAATTGTGACTTTTCTGGTAATTTTTTGCCTTTCTTTGTCAAAAAGCCTCGATTTAGCACCGCTAAACCTACGTTTTTTTCCTAGAAATGCACAAAAATTTCTCAAAAAATCCATCAATAGAGAGTTCATTAACAGGTTTTTAGGAATAAAACGACGTAACATTCGATTGCCATTTTCATTACTTCCTCTCTCCCAACTTACTATTAGCTTGCGCATAATAGATTTCACTTAAATGGCGGACTTTACTCTTCTTTTGATCAGTGCTATTCTGTTTGGGAAGACTTTTCATCTTTATTTCTCCTAAATGTTTTGGGGTTATGATTAAACATTTTATTAGAATTTTGATGAGATGTCTTTTTTATTTAACTGGACGTTTTTAGGTTACAACTTGCCGCATAGAAAAAGCAGGAATGAAAGAGGATAACGATGGAAATTTTTGAGATTGATAATCAATTAACTAAGTATAAAGAAGTTATTTTAAGTTTTAGGAGGTCTCTTTGATTTAGATCAACTAGAAGCAGATATTGCTGAAAATGAGTACAAGATGAGCCAGGCTAACTTTTGGGATAATGGTAAAAAAGCACAAAAAGTAATTAATAAGACTAATGCCTTAAAAGCAACTTACCAGTCATTTATGGATTTAAGTGAAGAGCTTGAGGAGTTGCTCATTCTTTTTGAAATGTTGCAAGAAGAAGCTGATAAGGAGATTCAAAAGGAGTTAGAGGAACGATTATCAAATTTAAGCCGTAACTTAAAAGCCTATGAGTTGGCACAACTTTTAAATCAACCTTATGATGCCAATAATGCTCTATTAGAGATTCATCCTGGTGCTGGAGGAGTGGAATCTCAGGATTGGGGAAGCATGTTGCTTCGTATGTATACGCGTTGGACGGATAAACATCATTTTGATATAGAAACTTTGGATTATCAAACAGGTGAAGAGGCGGGAATTAAAAGCGTTACTCTGCTGATTAAAGGGCATAATGCCTATGGTTATTTGCGTAGTGAAAAAGGTGTGCATCGTTTAGTGAGGATTTCGCCTTTTGATTCAGCAAAGCGCCGTCATACTTCTTTTGCTTCAGTCGATATTATGCCCGAGCTTTCTGAGGATGTTGAAGTTAAGATTAATTCTGATGATTTGAAAGTTGATGTTTATCGAGCTAGCGGAGCCGGTGGGCAGCATATTAATAAAACTTCAAGCGCGGTGCGAATTACCCATTTACCAACGGGAATAGTAGTACAATCACAAGTGCAGCGTTCGCAGTTTCAGAATCGCAATCAAGCTATGGAAATGCTAAAAGCGAAGTTATACCAACTAGAACTTGATAAAAATAAGCAAGAGACTGCGATTTTAAAAGGTGAACAATTGGAAATTGGTTGGGGCTCGCAGATTAGATCATATATTTTTCATCCATACTCGATGGTTAAAGATCATCGAACAAACTTTGAAACAGGGAATATTCAAGTGGTAATGGATGGAGATTTAGATGGCTTTATTGATGCATATTTAAAAAGGAAATTAAATAAAAATTAACTGTTTTGTTCTTTTTGAAATATATTTGTAATAATTAAATGTTACGATTTCGGGGTTAAAAATATCTTTTGAATAAATTTATTTTCAAAATATTTGGGAGGAAATTATTCTCATGAATATGATTGAGATGCAAGATGTCATTAAAAAGTACAGCAATGGCACAACAGCCATTCGCGGACTTGACGTAAGCATTGAACAAGGGGAATTTGTATATGTGGTTGGCCCGTCTGGCGCAGGAAAATCGACCTTTGTTAAGTTAATGTATCGTGAGGAAAAAGCAACAGAAGGGAAAATTTTTGTTGCGAATTGGAATTTATTAAAGTTAAAAGGTAGAGAAGTTCCTTTTTTGCGCCGCGAAGTGGGCGTGGTCTTTCAGGATTATAAATTATTACCTAAAAAGACTGTTTATGAAAATGTTGCTTATGCTATGCAAGTTATTGGCAAAAAACCTAAAGATATCAAAAAACGGACGGTGGAAGTTTTAGATCTGGTTGGATTAAAGCATAAAGTGCGGATGTTTCCAGATGAATTATCTGGCGGGGAACAGCAACGTGTAGCGATTGCCAGAGCGATTGTAAATACACCTAAAGTTTTGGTGGCAGATGAGCCGACTGGTAATTTGGATCCAGAGAATTCTTGGGAAATTATGAATCTTTTAGAGCGGATTAATTTGCAGGGAACAACAGTTATCATGGCTACTCATAATTCTCAAATTGTAAATACATTGCGTCACCGTGTTATTGCAATTGAAAATGGTCGCATTATTCGCGATCAATTGGAAGGAGAATATGGTTACGATGATTAAAGTACTTTTACGACATGTTTGGGAGAGCCTGAAAAGTTTAAAACGCAATAGTTGGATGACAGTAGCTTCTATTTCAGCAGTAACGATTACTTTGATTTTAGCTAGTGTTTTTTTAACAATTATCATGAATATAACAAAGGTTGCTTCGGATATTGAAGAAGATGTCAATGTTACGACTTTTATAGACATTGGGACAGGTAAAGAAGAGATAAATATGCTTAAAAAAGAGATAAAGAAGGTAAATCATGTTAAGAAAATTAAGTTTTCTGGAAGAGATGATCAGTTAAAAAATATTCGCTCAGCTTTAGGAGATGCTTGGGAATTATTCCAAGGGGATAGTAATCCACTTTATGATATTTTTATTGTTAGTACGGATAGTCCTACTAATACTAAGGAAATTGCGAAGAAAATTGGTAATATCAAGCATGTTTATAAGGCAGATTATGGTGGAGCAAGTTCGGATCGCTTGATTGCTTTTACTAAAAATATTCAAACTTGGGGTTTAGGTGCTGCTGTTTTGCTGTTATTTTTGGCCATTTTCTTAATTTCGAATACAATTCGGATTACGATTATTTCACGGCAAACTGAGATTCAAATTATGCGTTTAGTTGGTGCGCAAAATGGTTTTATTCGCTGGCCGTTTTTTCTTGAAGGGGCGTGGATTGGTTTGATTGGTTCGATTGTACCTGTTGTGTTGATTTGGATTAGTTATAAAACTATTTATGGAGTATTGAATCCAGAACTTATGCGTTCGCATTATTCAATGTATAATCCATCTATTTTTTTGCCGCAAATTACATGTTTGGTTATGTTGATTGGAGTATTCATTGGCTCGTTTGGCTCAGTTGTGGCGATGCGCCGATTTTTAAAATTATAGTGACTAGGTTAAAACGAAAGTTTCAGCCTTTTTGCCATTGAGAAACGATTTTCAAAGAAAATCGTAGCGCTTTCCATGTGTGCCCTGCATGGACGAGAACTAGGTGGTGAAAGAACACTACAGACCAGGGCCGATGCATGAAAATTTTCAATTTTTGGGAATAGTTTGTTTTTTCAAAATTTCCAGTGCTGCTGGAAAGAGAAAGAGAGTAAATAAATAACAGCTGTTAACTGTACGAATAACGGATATTTGACTAATAGATGAAAAAGATCGAAAAGTAAAAGAAATTCGTTTTGTTGAATTTTTTTAGTTAATTTTCTATAATTCCACATTAGGAAATGTTTTATAAGTATATGGCCATGATAGAAGCAGCGTAGCAAAGATTTTGTTAGAACCTATCTATTATCTCTAATGATGAAATGAATTGCGTTTACCAAATTGTTTCAAGCTTTGCTTGATTACAGGTAAACGCAATTCATCAATAGACAGACAAGTTAACAGACTCTAAGATATGATAGACAGGTTCTTAAAGGAAGAGAAACCTTTGCCCGCGTTAAGGGGTGATTAAGTGTATAGTTTGTAATCTCAAACTATGAATTAGGATGGTACCGCGTGTTTACGTTCCTTGGGGGAATGTAGGGTACGTTTTTTTATATAAAGGCGGGATAATTATGAGTTTAAGAAAAGAGTTAGAAGATTTGAAATTAAAGGTAAGTCAGCAGATTGAGCAAGCGAAGACTTTAAAGGAATTAGATGATATTAGAGTGGATACTTTAGGTAAAAAGGGCCCGATTACAAAAGTTTTGCGTGGAATGAAAGATCTATCAGCAGATGAGCGACCAATTGTGGGAGCTTCTGCTAATGAAATTCGCGATGCACTGATTACACAGATTAAAGAAAAAAAGCATGAACTAGAAATGCAGGCGTTAAATGACGCTTTAGCTCAGGAAAGTATTGATGTAACCTTGCCAAGTAGAAGAGTAAAAAGAGGAGTTCGTCATATTTTAAGTCAGACACAAGAAGAGATTGAGGATATTTTTCTTTCGATGGGTTATAAGATTGTTGAAGGCTTTGAAGTTGAAAGTGATCATTATAATTTTGAAAGAATGAATTTACCTAAAGGGCACCCTGCGCGTGATATGCAAGATACTTTTTATATTTCTGAAGAAATTTTGCTAAGAACACACACATCTCCTGTACAAGCGCGAGTTATGGAGGAGCATGATTTTTCTAAGGGTGGACTTCGCATGATTTCGCCAGGGTGTGTTTTTCGTCGTGATACTGATGATGCTACGCACTCCCATCAGTTTCATCAAATTGAGGGCTTGGTGATTGACAAAGGGATCACGATGGGAGACTTAAAGGGAACGCTAGAGTTTGTGATAAAGAAAATTTTTGGTGATGAGCGGCAAATTCGTTTACGTCCATCGTTTTTCCCTTTTACAGAACCCTCTGTTGAGATCGATGTTAGTTGTTTTAAGTGCGAAGGTAAAGGATGCAATGTTTGTAAATATACGGGCTGGATCGAGATTTTAGGGGCAGGTATGGTCCATCCTAAGGTGTTGAAAATGTCCCAAATTGATCCTGAAGTTTACGCTGGTTTTGCCTTTGGTTTAGGTCAGGAGCGAATTGCAATGTTACGCTTTGGTATTAATGATATTCGTGGCTTTTATACAAATGATATGCGTTTTTCAGAGCAGTTTGCTCGCTTATAGAATTTTGTGCAAAGGAGATAAAATAAATGTTAGTTTCCTATAAATGGTTAAGCGAAATGCTTGATTTAACAAAGGCAACTCCTCAAGAATTGGGAGATAAGATGTCTTTAACAGGAATTGAAGTTGAAAGTGTTACACATCTTGCAGATGGTTTAAAAAAATTAGTGGTAGGATTTGTAAAGGAGTGTATACCTCACGCAGATAGTGATCATTTATCCATTTGTCAAGTGGATGTTGGCAAGAGTGAGCCTTATCAAATTGTCTGTGGCGCGCCAAATATTAAAGCTGGTATCAAAGTAATTGTGGCTTTGCCTGGTGCGCGTATTGCCGGTAATACAAAGATTAAAAAAGGGAAAATGCGAGGCGTTGCTTCGTTGGGGATGATTTGTTCACTGCAAGAGCTTGGTTTTGCTGAAGCTGTGGTGCCAAAAGAATTTACGGACGGAATTTATTATCTACCTGAAGAAGCAGTTATAGGAGATGAAGTTTATTCATATTTAGATATGGATGACTCGGCAATTGAGTTAGCGATTACGCCAAATCGTGCAGATGCTCTTTCAATGCGTGGCGTAGCTTTTGAAGTAGGTGCTATTTTGCATCAAGCGCCTAAGTTTAAAGAAGTTGTTTTAAAAGAAGAGGCCAATGATAGTGTTTCAGACTACATATCGGTCAAGGTCGAGGATGAAATAAACACTCCTATTTATAAAATGCGAATTATCAAAAATGTCAAAATTGCGCCGTCACCACTGTGGCTGCAAAAACGTTTAATGATCGAAGGAATTCGCCCAATTAATAATGTCGTGGATGTTACGAATTATATTTTATTATTATTTGGTCAACCTTTGCATGCTTTTGATTACAATAAATTTAAGGACAAAGTAATTGTTGTGCGTCGCGCGCGCAATGATGAAAAACTAATAACATTAGATGAAGTTGAGCGTAAGTTATCAGCAGAAAATTTGGTCATTACCAATAATAACAAGCCTGTAGCTTTAGCCGGAGTTATGGGAGGAGAAAATACGCAGATTGATACGAACACAACAACGGTGGCGTTAGAAGCTGCATTATTTGATCCACAGCTTATTCGTCGAACTTCAAAGAAGTTTAATTTGCATTCTGAGTCTTCTATGCGTTTTGAAAAGGGAATTAATAAAGAAACGGTGGGCAAAGCATGTGATGTAGCCGCCGCAATGATTGCTGAACTTGCTAGCGGTAAAGTGGTATCTGGAGTAGCCGTCGGTTCAGATTTTGTGCAAGAAAAGAAAATTATTGGCATTAAACTTGAGCATATCAATAATTCCTTAGGAACAGCGCTAACAGTGGATGAAGTTAATGAAATTTTTAAGGCTTTAGGCTTTACATATACTGTTTTGGAGCATGATTATTCTGTTAATATTCCGCTTAGACGATGGGATATCAAGATTGTTGCTGATCTTTTAGAGGAAGTAGCGCGAATTTATGGTTATGATAGATTGCCATCTACTTTGCCAAATGGTGCTGTGGCAAATGGTTTAACTGCTAAGCAAAGGTTAGTTCGCAAAATGAAAGAGATGCTAGAGGGAGCAGGAGTCTCAGAAGTTATTTCTTATGCTCTTACCACGAAAGAAAAAGCTAGACAATTTAGAATGAATGAAAGCAATCTAACACACTTAGCTTGGCCAATGTCAGAAGAAAGATCTGTTTTACGTTTAAACTTAGTATCGGGATTATTGGATAATATCCACTTTAACACTGCACGTAAACTGAAAAGTTTAGCAATTTATGAGTTTGGCCGCGTGTTTATTAACACAAATAATCCGCTTAAGGACTTGCCAAAGGAAGAAGTTCATTTGGGGTTTGCCTTAACTGGTTTATGGCAGGAAAAAGATTGGCAAACTAGTAAAGATGAGATAAACTTTTTCCATTTAAAGGGCATCTTGGAGGAGTTGTTTCGCGCTGTTGGAGTGGAGCGATTAATTACATATGAAGTGTGGAATGACTCTGAAGAGCTGCATCCTGGACAAGCAGCGAAGATTTTATTAAATGGAGAGATAGTTGGTTTTCTTGGTCAAGTTCATCCGATGATGGCTAAGAAGTATGATATTTTTAAGACTTATGTAGCTGAGCTTTCGGTTGATGCGTTGTTGTTAGTGAATAAGAGTTCGCTGGTTTTCACGGCTGTTTCTAAATTTCCAGAAGTGACACGCGATATTGCTATTTTGGTCAAAGAAAATGTTTCAAATCAAGATTTAGTGCAATTAATCCAAAGTGCATCAGGGCGCTTTTTGCGCAAAGTTGAGTTATTTGATGTATATGCAGCAGGAGATAATATTGAAAAAGGACAAAAGTCTATGGCTTATACGCTAACTTTTAGCAATTCTGAAACAACTTTGACAGATGAAGAAGTAAATGCGGCGATGAAAAAAGTCGAAAAAGCGCTGGTTGAAAAAGCTCATGCGCAGATTCGATAAAATTTATCAGCGCTAGAGCCTGTTAACTTGTCTCTTATAATTTCGTAATTATTCTCCGAAATTACGTAAACATGTAATTTTTAAAGAAGTTAAATAATTCAAAGAAAAGAACATTTTTTGGAGAAAGAGCTTACTAAAATAAAATATTCATTCACTAAACTCTAATCCAAAAAGCTGGACGCACACCGAAGTTATTGTTGTTGTTGATACTGCTGCTGTATATATTGTTATTACCAATATTTGCCGCATTACCAAAAAAGTAAAGTGGTGAGCGCAGCCAGGTAAAACGTGAATGTAGGTTCCCCTGGCTAGGAAATTCAGAAATAAAATCTTGCCACATATCTTTATCGACATCCAAACAATAATTAATTTCTTGATTAACATCTATAAATGAAGGGACAAAAGCTTGAATAGTTCCAAAATCTAAATCAATTGATGATTGATAGTTAACTTGATCAATTATGTTGGACTCATAAGGTCTACTTTGATGTTCTCCATGTAGTATAACGGGAAATATGTATTCATGAAAATCTACTCCATTGATTTTTAAATCAAGCGGAAGATTACTATACAAAGTAGTTACGCTGGTTTTGATATCTGATTGATCATATCTTGCTTCAAATCCTTGAGCTTTATATTTTTGTACGGCAATTGGATTTTGTTTTATAATCAGAGCATGATCTCCTTTTATTTGCATCACTATCCAGATATCAGTTGGATCATCTCTATGAAAAAGCGGTGTATTTACCCCATTAAACCCATTTGTCCCTACAAATGTTACTAATTGACCAGGTTTAGTAACGGCAAGTCCATTTGGTTGTAAAAGTCTAGTTGCATGAGTATGTATCATCTTTAGATATATGCTTGCTACTATAACCAAAAATAAACTTATTATTTTTAATCCCTTTTTTTTCATTTTTTTACCCCCCTAATTCGAAAAAGTACAAAAATGTTAAAAACATAATCGACAGGCTATATATTCAATTAAATAAAAACATCTAATTGCTTTCTTAATCGTATTTTAACATTTTTATCAGGCGGAATAAAAGTTTTAGATACTATCACTTAATTTCGCAAGAGGCTAATATACGCAACTTCACTTTCAACATCTAAACGAGGAAAAAGCGGCCCGCCCTTTTTCATTACGACAATCGCACCTGGAAACTGCCCAAAGTGCAAGTCGTTTAACTGCAAAGCATCTTTACTTAGCCCTAATTGCTGAATAATTTTTTGCGGCGCTTTTGTCATGATTGGCTGCAAAAGTATCGCTACCACCCGCAAGCTTTCCGCTAAATGAACCATTACTGATGCTAACTCAGCTGTCTTTGAATCATCCTTTGCCAAAATCCACGGCGTTGTCTCATCAATATATTTATTTGTCCGCCGAATCAAGCGCCAGATAACCTCAAGCGCCACACTAAACTCCATCTTTGCCATCGCTGCATGATAAGCAGCAATAACTTCTTCAGCTGTTTGCGCCAAGTCCTTATCATAAGACGTTATTCCCTCTACAAAGTTAGGCAACTTTCCATTCAGGTATTTATTAATCATCGCAACTGTTCGATTCAGCAAATTCCCAAGATCATTGGCCAACTCCCCATTTAAACGGCCTAAAAATCCTTCCGGGGTAAAAACGCCATCAGAGCCAAATGGCAGCTCGCGCAATAAATAATAACGCAAAGCATCTAAACCATAACGCTCAACCAAAACCTCCGGGTAAACGACATTCCCCTTTGATTTGGACATCTTGCCATCTTTCATCAACAGCCAACCCTGCCCAAAAATCTTCTTTGGTAAAGGTAAATCTAGCGACATTAAAAGAATCGGCCAATAAATCGTATGAAAACGAATAATCTCCTTACCAACAACATGCACATTAGCTGGCCAATATTTTTTAAATAACGAATCATCTGTTGATGCATATCCAAGAGCAGAAATATAATTTAACAGCGCATCAATCCAGACATAAATCACATGCTTAGGATTAGATAAAACCGGCACACCCCATGTAAACGTTGTCCGACTTGCCGCCAAATCCTCCAAACCTGGCTTAATGAAATTATTAATCATTTCATTTTTACGCGATACAGGCTGAATAAAATCAGGATGCTCTTCATAATACTGCAAAAGACGATTTGCATATTTTGACATCCTAAAAAAGTAAGACTCTTCTTTTACTAGCTTCACCTCATGACCACTGGGCGCAATCCCGCCAATCACCTTACCATCTTTATCACAAAACACCTCAACAAGCTGCGTTTGTGTAAAATACTCTTCATCCGCCACTGAGTACCAGCCAACATACTCGCCTAAATAAATATCTCCCTGCTCAAGCCACTTCTCAAACACCTTTTGCAGTGCCTTTTCATGCTCTTTATCGGTGGTGCGGATAAATTTATCATAGCTAATATCAAGCAACTGCCATAAGTTTTCAATATCTTCTGCCATACCATCAACATAAGTCTGGGGCGAAATCTTCAGCTCGCTAGCCTTTTGCTGAATCTTTAAACCATGCTCATCAATTCCCGTCAGAAAAAAGACATCTTTGCCCAGCAAACGCTGATAACGCGCCATCGCATCACAAGCAATCGTTGTATATGAATTCCCAATATGTAACTTCCCCGACGGATAATAAATAGGAGTCGTAATATAAAATGTATCCTCTGCCAAAATAAAATCTCCCCTTTAAAAGACTCTCAATCTTTCAACATCTCTGGCAATCACCAACTCTTCATCCGTTGGGATCACTAAAATTTTCACCTTAGAAGATAAAGTAGAAATAATCCCTTCTGCTCCGGGAAAATTTTTCGACTCATCCACTTCTAAGCCAAACCAATCCATCTCTTCTAGAATCTTTGAACGCACAATATCAGAGTTCTCGCCAATTCCAGCCGTAAAGATCACGGCATCTGCTCCGTTTAAAAGCGCAAAATACTGGCCAATATACTTTTTAATACGATTTGCATACATATTAAAGGCCAAAAGAGCCTTTTCATTGCCTTCCTTACGTGCAGCAATAATATCACGCATATCACTTGAAATCTCTGAAACTCCAAGCAAACCTGACTTTTTATTAAAAATATTTATAATCTCTTGAACCGAGCTAATGCCCGTCTTCTCCATCAAATAAGGAATTAACGATGGATCAATATCTCCTGTTCGCGTGCCCATCATCACTCCCGCAATCGGCGTAAAGCCCATCGAAGTATCGACCGACTGCCCATATTTCACGGCGGTAATCGAAGCACCATTCCCAATATGGCAAGTAATCAACTTTAGCTTCTCAACCGGCTTGCCCAATATTTCTGCGGCCTTTTGCGTAACATAAAAATGACTTGTTCCATGCGCGCCATACTTTCTTGCGCCATAATCTTCATAATACTTTTTAGGCAAGGGATATAAATAATTTTTAGCGGGCATTGTTGTATGAAAAGCCGTATCAAAAACCGCTACAGCTGTAATCTTTGGCAGAATCTTTTGAAAAGCCTTAATTCCTTGAGCATTAGCAGGATTATGAAGAGGCGCTAGCTCTGCTAAGTTTTCAATTTCTTTCAGCACTTCTTCATTAATAACTACGGATTTTTTTAATGCTTCCCCACCAGCGACAACTCGGTGACCAACTCCTTCAATCTCTTCATATGAAGAAATAATCTTTAGTGAAATCAACTCATCTAAAAGCATCTGCACCGCCAATTCATGACTTGGAATATCTAAAATTTTTTCGAATTTCTCCCCTTTACCATACTTAACTGTAAAAATAGAATTTGGCAAGCCAATTCGCTCGACCATTCCTTTAGCAAGGACTATTTCTTTGGGCATACTATAAAGCTGCCACTTTAAACTAGAACTTCCGGCATTAATTGCCATAATCTTTGAAAAAGCTTTTGACATATGATTTTATCTCCCTCTAAGAGTCTGTTAACTTGTCTGTCTATTGATGAACCCCGTTTACCAAGTTGTAAATCAATTAAGCTCAAAACAACTTGTAAACCTGCCAGGTTTTTTTGAGAAATTTTTATGCATTTTTAGGCTAAGCATAAGCTTTTAGGTAACAGATAAAAGAAAACGAAGTTTTCTCTCACCCAAAACGCAAGTGTAAGCGAGGCTATTTCGAGACTTTCGTTCCAAAGATTTGTAATCAAGTAAAACTTGAACAAAGCCCACCAAAGTCTGAAAAACATTATTAATTGTTGCTGGAACAGCAATATCTAAAATGCGCTTACTCTTCTCTTCCAAAACAGCACTTTAACTGTTGATTTTCAACGGTCAAAAGATAATCAGCACTATGATTTAACTCTTCATCATGCGAAATGCTAATCAAAATTCCACCCTGCATTTTTTCTTTAATAAAAGTTAAAATTAAAACTTGCGCCTCACGATCCAAGTTACTAAACGCTTCATCCAACAATAAAATTTTTGGCTCATTAATCAATGCTCTAGCAATAACAATTCGCTGACGCTGGCCGCTGGAAAAGTTCAGCCCATCTTCAATCACTTTCGCATCTAGTCCTTCGGGCAATTCTGCTAATAACTCACTTAAACCAGTGCGCTCGATTACCTCAATAAATTTCTGCTCAGCCATATCAGGATTACTGATTAATAAATTTTCACGAATCGTTCCTACAAAAAGAGTTGGATTATTAGGAATATATGACACTAGTTTACGATATGCTTGGTAGCTTTCTGAAATATTAACGCCATTGAAAAAAATTGCTCCCTCATCCGGAAAATTTAGAGATGCCATCATTTTAAGTAAGCTCGTTTTCCCCGTACCACTTTTTCCTGAGATTGCGTAATGCTTTTCACTCTCAAAAGTCATATTAACGCCTTCAAAAACCAAAGGACCAGCACCATAGGAAAAAGAAAGATCAGACAGCTGAAGTTGATCCGGGTCAGACTTAGGAAATTTTTGCTCAGGATTACTACTGATTTCTGTTTCCACTTCAAGAACATCATCCAGCTTATCCGCCATCACAAATAAATCCTGAATTTCTTTTTGCTTTTCAATAATATTTTTTAAAGGCAGCACAAAATAAATGATTAACGTTTCAAAACTAACCAAACTTCCAAGTGTAATCACCCCATTTAAAACTAAAGCGCTCCCACGCCAAAGAATAAAAACAACTCCCAAAGCTTCCATTAAAAAGACCAAAGTAAGCTGGATATTTTGTAAAATAATTCTTCGTTTTCCTCGTTCTAAAAACTTATGAACTCTTATTTTAAAACTTTTGACAAATCTTTGCGCAGCATTGGTCATTTTAATCTCTTCAATCCCACTAATCGATTGATTATAAACGGTTAGCGTTGAAGAGTTGGCATCAATAATTTTGGAATTAATCATCTTTAATGGCTTAATAAAAATAATAGTGATCAGCAAGTAACAAAGAACCAGTAAGCACGTTACACCAAAAAGATTGGGACTAATTCGATACAAAACAAAGCCGCCAGCTAACGCCATAAAAGATTCCAAAAAAATAGTAACAATAATTTCGGATAGTTTACTTTGAAACTCTGAGATGATTTGAAATCTTGCAAGTAACTCTCCAGATTCACGATTATAAAAAAAAGCTGCTGGTAAACTCATTAGTTTTTTAAATAAATTTAAAAACAATGCCTTTCCTGATCGCACCGAAATTTCCGCAATAAAATATGCGCGAACAATCGAAAGCGCTGCTTGAAAAAGATACAGAACAATCACAGAAATGAATAAATAATTAAAATTAGAAATAATATCTTGCAAAATAGCTTCTAGCGGATTGCTTCCTGAATATCCCGAAATTGTTGTTTCTTGCCCTTTTAAAATAAAAGAATCAATAACTTTTTTATATAAAAGTGACCCGACAATCGAAATGGCCGAAATCACAAAAGAAATTAAAGTAACCAAAATAATCTTACTTTTAACATTTTCGATAATGTTAAAATATTTACGAA
Organism: Streptococcaceae bacterium; assembly: GCA_031259195.1. GTDB lineage: Bacteria > Bacillota > Bacilli > Lactobacillales > Streptococcaceae > JAIRLR01. The sequence goes on from JAIRLR010000136.1 coordinate 14,152, forward strand.
AACGCCAATTTTTCTTAAATCTAGGAATCCAATCTGCTGCAGGATGCATTGTAATCACCATGCCGCTCCACAGCTCTTTAAACTCCTGAAATGAAAGTTTTTTATCCCCTGAACCCGGATCAAAAACGACAAAAAAATTTTTTTTAAGTTTTGCGACCACGATAAAATGTGATAAACCTTCCGACGTATTTATATGAGCAATAAATGGCAGTTTAATATCTCCATCATCAATCGCTGTAAACAACTCCTCCATAGATCCCGATAAAGCTTCGCTTTCAAAGCCTTGATCTTTGGCAGCCTCATTAATCCCATATAAAGTAGAACCATATTTATTGGTATGCACCAACTCACGCGCATATGCTAAAGAAAAATGCTCTCCATATGAATTGAAAATAGTGGCAAAACACGCCGCTCCACAATCAACTTCATCATGCTGCTTAATTCTTTTTAATCGCAAAAATTTCTCCTCATTTCTAAGAACCTGTTAACTTGTCTGTCTATTTATGAACCCCGTTTACCAAGTTTGTAATCAAGCAAAGCTTGAACAAATCGTAAAGAACTTAGGCATATCTTTTGACAAAGAAAGGCAAAAAATTACCAGGAAAGGCACACCGAGTAGGGATATCCTGCCTAACCTCTGTTAAGCTAACGCTTGCCAATCGTTAAGACAGTTCGCAATTGGAGACAAGTTAACAGGTTCTAAATCATAAAATTCAAAATAAATACACCTCAAAAACCTTAAAGTATATCATATTCATTTTAAAATTTTACTTTGATGATAAAAGCACCAATAAAAATGCGATCAATAACCAAGATGCTCCCATAATCGCTGTTGCTTGCTGCATCACTGCTTCAAAACCACGTGCTTTTTGTTTGCCAAATAACTGATCAGCACCACCAGAAAAGGCACTTGCTGCTGAATTTTGCTTAGATGGTTGCATCATAACTGCAATAATAATTAAAAATGATAAAATAATTTCTACAACAATCAAAAAATCATACATAAATGTATCCCTCCAAATTTCTCTACTTCTTTAATACATCTTCATACTTAGGCTCTATCAAAACTCTTTTGGCATAAGAACAAACAGGTAACAGTTTTAAATTTTTATCTCGCGCTTTTTGAACCAAAGCATCTACCAACTGCCTAGCATATCCTTGTCCACCAAATTCAGACTCTACAAATGTATGATCGATGATCAATACATTTTCCGTTTTAAGCCAAGTGATTTCACCGATAAAAGGATTATTATCATTATATAACACCAAGCGTCTATCTTCTTCACGAATATTCATAATGCATCAGCTTCCTTAATAGACCTGTCCTAAAACTAGATCCATGAAAATTGCGAACTGCCTTAACAAGTGTCTTGCGAGGCTTGACAGAGTAAAGGTGCGGACGTACCTAATCGGTACGTTTCTTTTTCCCTGATATTTCGTCAAAAGACCTGCCTAAGTTCTTACGAATTTGTTTCAAGCTTTGCTTGATTACAAATCGTTAGAACGACAGCCTCGCAATAGCACCACTATTCCTACGTTTTTTTCCTTATCTCAGGAAAAAATTGAACACAACTTTAATCATAGCCTAGTTTTAGGACAGGTCTAATATATTTTAAAGCTCCCGCCGGGCAAGTGTTAATTACGCGAATGTTTTCGTCAACCTCACCATTATCCGCAATTACCCATGGCCTACGCCCCACTTCAAATACTTTAGGATTGCCACGAACACAATTTCCAACATGCCGACAAACATCCTTGGAATAATAAATATCCATATCTTTTCCATAATATTTTTTATAACCCAAAGCTAGGAGTTGCTCTTCTGTCACTGGTTTGCCATCAATCTTGCCATTATCCATCATTAAAGCCCTTCTTTCATCATCCTTGTTGCCCTAAAGATAACAAAAATACTTGCCTTTTAACAAAGATAAAGTTTAAAAGTTAGAGCCTGTCCAAGATCTCATAAAAAAGAAAGAGAGTGATTCTATCTATGAGATACCCAAGCGACATCAGTCGCGAAGACTTTGATGCGATCCGTCCAAAGTTAAAAAACTTTAAAAAACGAACCAATCCTAAGCAATATGACTTATACGACATCTTTTGCGCGATTCTCTATGTTATGAAAACCGGCTGCCAGTGGCGCGCTCTACCGCACGATTATCCCAAATGGAAGTCTGTTTATACATACTTTAAACAGTGGAGCACTCCACAAGCAGATGGGTCAACTTTGCTTGAAAGACTTTTAAAAAAAGTATAGCACACCTTCGCTGGGCAG
>JAIRLR010000095.1 GCA_031259195.1 Streptococcaceae bacterium
TGCTTGATTACAAATCGTTAGAACGGGAGCCTCGCAATAGCACCACTATTCTTGCGTTTTTTTCCTTATCTCAGGAAAAAATTGAACACAATTTTTAATCATGTCCTAGTTTCGCAAGAAGTCTATTAAATCTCCACTGTCATATGTGGTTTTGCCAGCAGAACTTCTCCTTTGCGCATAGCTTCTTCTGCTTCTTTTTTTAATTGCTCCAGGCTTCCATGTTGCGGCAAATGAGTTAAGATTAATTTTTTGACACGAGCTTTTGCGGCAATCTCTCCTGCTTCTTTGGATGTAAGATGAGTTGGCGCGTGTTCCGTCCCGGCAAAAAAGTAAGTATCTGCTAAAAACACATCGGCATTTTTAGCAAATTCATAAAAATTTTCTAAATAGCCAGAGTCTCCCGTAAAAACCAAAATTTTTCCGGTATCTCGCTCAAGCAGACGCAAAGCAAAAGCCGTAACAGGATGAAGTGTGCGCATAAACGTTACATCCCACGGTCCAATTTTTTTCAGATCATCTTTTTTGTAAGGTTTGCCAATTGAAACCTCAGGCATCGTTAAACTATTAAAATGAAATTTATCCTCAGAATGTCCCCAAATTTTTAAGATCTGTCCATCCCAATTTGGATTCTCCTTTGGCCATAGCTGACGATATTGCTGCAGCACACCCAAGTCAGCGATATGATCATGATGATAATGCGTTAAAATCACCGAATCAAGGCAAAGCGGACTTACATGATGCTCAAGCTCCGTCACTGCCTGACTTCCGCAATCTATTAGCAAATTATATCCTTTAGCTTGTAATAAAAAGGATGTTGTTCCTTGATCATTATGAGGATAGCCACCTAAACAACCCAAAACTGTTAATTTCATTTACATCATCTCCAGTATTATTCACCAAACACCTTATCTTGAATCTTTTCAAAATCCCCTGATAATTTAGCGTAGTTAATAAATCTACGCTTAGCATCGTTAGTTAATTTCTGAAACAACTCTTTTGCTTTTTCTGGGAAATGTGCTGCAAGTGCAGAAAAACGAATTTGCCTATGCATAAAATCTTCCATTTGCGCAAAGTCTGGCTTTTTAAAGTCAAGTGTCATTGGATTTTTTCCTACTTCTGCTAATTCCGGATGATAGCGATATAAAGACCAATAACCAGACGAAACAGCCCTCTTAGCTTCATCTAAAGCATTCCCCATGCCGCCTTTTAAACCATGCGTAATACACGGTGTATAGCAGGTAATTAACGATGGACCAGAAAACTTTTCCGCCTCTTGAAAGGCTTTAAGTGTTTGTGCTGCATTAGCACCACTAGCAATTTGTGCTACATAAACATTGCCATAGGTAATAGCAAGCATCCCCAGATCTTTTTTAGCCTGATACTTCCCACCAGAGGCAAACTTGGTAATCGCCGCTGCTGGTGTTGCTTTAGATTTTTGCCCACCAGTATTAGAATACACTTCGTTATCCATCACCAAGATATTAACATCTTCACCACTGGCAATAACATGATCCAAGCCGCCAAAACCGATATCATACGCCCAACCATCGCCACCAATAACCCACTGTGAAGTTTTAACAAAATGATCTTTCATTTTGTAAAGTTCACTAGCTAGAGGATTTTGAGCGGCCATTTTAACTAGCTCTGCTTCAAGCTTTTCTGCAAGCTTCCTTGTTTGATCAGAATCCGTAAAATGTTCTAACCATTGTTTCAGTGCGTTTTGCACACTTTCAGGTAGATCTTTATGATTCAATAATTTCTTTGCTTTTTGATACGCTTCTTGGCGTTTTTTCTTCTTGGCTAAAGCCATCCCAAAACCAAACTCTGCATTATCTTCAAGTAGTGAATTAGACCAAGCAGGGCCATGCCCTTGTGAATTAGCTGTATACGGCGTTGCAGGACTTGACCCGCCCCAGATTGATGAACAACCCGTAGCATTGGCAATCATCATTCGATCGCCAAAAAGTTGCGTTAATAATTTAACATATGGCGTTTCGCCGCAACCTGCACAAGCACCAGAAAATTCCAGCAAAGGTTGGTTAAACTGTGAGCTTAAAACAGATAAACGCTTAATAGGATTTGCCTTTTCTTTCAAACCTAAAGCAAATTCCCAATTTGAAGTCTGTCTTTTTTGTGTTTCATAAGGCTGAAATTCCAAAGCTTTCTCTTTTGCCGGACAAGCTTTAAGACATAATCCGCAGCCAGTACAATCTTCAACATCTACTTGAATTCGATAACTTAAACCTTTTGCTCCACGAAACTCGCGCGTTACAAAACTATCTGGGGCTTTTGACATTTCTTTTTCATCAACTAAAAAGGGCCTAATTGCTGCATGCGGACAAACAAATGAACATTCATTACACATTATGCATTCTTTAGCAAGCCACTTGGGAACATGCGTTGCGATGCCACGTTTTTCATATTGGGTTGTGCCAGTCGGGATGGAACCATCTGTCATATCAAGCGTAAATAAAGTTTTGGTGGTGATCCTATCCCCTTTTAAGCGCGTAACGGGTTCAAAAACTTCTCTTAAGTATGAATTTTCTTTTTCCTTATCAGAAAGGATCGATAGACTCTCTTGCTTTGCCTGCAGCCAAGCATTAGGCACATCTACCTTATGTAAGTTCTCTAAAGCTTGATCAATTGCTGCCCAATTTTTTTCCACAATTGCCTGCGATTTTTTAGCATAAGCTTTATGTGCGGCCTCTTTCATTTTTTGGATGGCCTCTTCAATTGGCAAAATATTTGTTAACTTGAAAAAGACTGTTTGTAAAATCGTATTGCTACGATGACCTAGACCTACTTCTCTAGCTAATTTGTTGGCATTAATAGTGTAAAATTGAATCTCCTTCTCTGCAATAATTCTTTTAAAACTATTTGGCAACTTTTGTTCTAACTCTTCATCCGTCCAGACCGTATTTAAAACAAAGATTCCGTTTTTTTTTAATCCTTCAAGCAAATCATATCTTTTCACATAAGAAGCGACAGAACATGTAACATAATCACATGACTCAATAAGATAAGACGAATGAATGGGCGTATCACCAAAGCGCAAATGAGAAGTCGTTCGTCCGCCTGCTTTTTTTGAATCATAATCAAAATATGCTTGACAAAACTTTTCCGTATTTTCACCAATAATCTTAATGGAAGATTTATTTGCGCCAACCGTCCCATCTGAGCCAATCCCCCAAAACATGGCCTGTATAGCATTCTTTGGTGTTAGATCAAGAGACTCACCCTCTTTAAGATTAGTGTATGTTAAATCGTCGATAATTCCTAAAGTAAAGCGTTCCTTTTGCTTAGATATAGGCTTTTGAAGCTCAGCAAAAACCGCCAAAATTGATTTTGGTCGTACGTCTTTAGATCCGATACCATAGCGCCCACCAATAATAAACGGCGCACCCTCCTTCCCGTAAAAGGAAGATTGCACATCTAGTAAAAGCGGCTCGCCAATGGAACCAGGCTCTTTTGTACGATCTAGCACAGCAATGTTTGTCACGCTCTGAGGTAAAGTATCTAGCAAAGCTTCCTTAGGAAATGGACGATATAAACGGATATTGATATATCCTACTTTGCATCCATTTTGATTTAAATAATCTACAGTTTGCTCAATGGTCTGCGTCACCGATCCCATGGCAATAATCACTTCAGTAGCATCCACTACTCCATAGTAATTCACCAAATCATAGTCAGTACCACGAAGTTGATTAATTTCTTTCATATACTTACGAACAGTGTCAAATACTTTATCGTAAGACTGATTTACAACCTCTCTTTGCTGGAAATAAAGATCAGCATTTTGGTTAGTTCCCGAAACATTTGGATGATTTGGACTCATTTGTCGTGTGCGAAAGCTATCGATTGCTTTTTGATCCACTAATTGCTTTAAATCGTCATAGGCAATGGCTTCAATTTTTTGAATCTCATGTGAAGTTCGAAAACCGTCAAAAAAATTTAAAAACGGAACACTGGAGGTAATTGTTGAAAGATGGGCAACAGCAGATAAATCCATTACTTCTTGAACAGAACCTTCAGCTAGCATGGCAAAGCCAGTTTGTCTTGTCGCCATCACATCTGAATGATCGCCAAAAATATTTAAGGCATTGGTTGTTAGTGCGCGCGCAGCAACATGAAAAACAGTAGGAAGCAACTCTCCTGCGATTTTATACATATTGGGAATCATTAAAAGTAACCCTTGTGAAGCGGTAAATGTTGAAGTAAGTACTCCTGCTTTAAGCGCACCATGAAGAGAGCCAGCAGCTCCTGCTTCTGACTGCAGTTCTACAACTTCAACCACTTGATCAAAAAGATTTTTCTTATTATGCGCTGCCCACTCATCAACTAACTCTGCCATTGTCGAAGATGGTGTTATCGGATAAATACAAGCTATTTCAGAAAAAGCATAAGCAACTAAAGCTGCCGCCGTATTTCCGTCAATTGTCATTAACATACATATATGTGCTCCTTAAACTCTATGAAGTTGTTAAGCTTTCTACTATTCTAACACATTGATACACTTATGAATGAAACCTCCGCATTGTATCAAAATAAATAACGAGGATAGTCGCTCACACACCACTAAAGGGACATTTTCTCTAAGAACCTGTCCAAGATCTCATAAACATGTTATACTTCTCATAAAAAAGAAAACGAGCGAGCCTATCTATGAGATACCCAAGCGACATAAGCCGAGAAGCTTTTGAAAAGCTCCGTCCTGAGTTAGAAGCGTTCAAAAAGCGAACAAATCCCAGAATTTATGATTTATAGACACTCTTTGTGCAGTTTTGTATGTTGTCAAAACTTACCTGTCAATGGCGCGCTCTACCTCACGATTATCCCAAATGGAAATCTGTTTATACATACTTTAAACAGTGGAGTACACCACAAGCAAATGGGAGCACCTTGCTGGAAAGACTTTAAAAAAAAGTATAGCACGTCTTCGCCAATCAGATAGCCGTAATGAAAATACCACCTTTTGTATCGTGGATGCTCAGAGCGTAAAAAATGCTGACAACTGCTGAGGAAAAAGGGTATGATGGCGTCAGGGCAACAGCATTTACTTTTTTTCATAAAACCGCAATAATAAACTTATGAATATACAAAAACTTAAAATGGAGATAAAATCTCTTAAAGACCCTCGCCGAACTTCGTTTGGTAAC
>JAIRLR010000143.1 GCA_031259195.1 Streptococcaceae bacterium
GGACTCAGTCTTTGCTTTAGCTTGCGACGTCGGACGAACATTAAAGCCAATAATAATCGCTTCAGATGCTTCCGCTAATGTTATATCTGACTCATTAATTGCTCCTACAGCTGAATGAACAATCTTGACACGCACGCCTTCTACTTCAATCTTTTGCAAACTGGTCGATAAAGCTTCAGCAGAACCCTGGACATCTGCTTTGATAATGATATTGACCTCATGGATCTCGCCGTCTTTTAAGGTATCAAATAAATTTTCAAGTGATACATGACTTGTAACTTTTCGTTGTTTAACTAATGCACGCTTGGCGCGCTCTTCCCCGGCAGCACGCGCTGTTTTCTCATCTTTAAAAGTAACAAAGTGATCCCCTGCTTCTGGCACATCATTTAAGCCTGTAATCTCAACAGGAGTTGCCGGAGGCGCTTCTTTGTCACGACGACCACGATCATTGACCATCACTCGCACGCGACCATAGGTACTCCCCACAACGATTGGATCGCCAACACCAAGTGTTCCTTGTTGTACCAAAAGAGTTGCAATCGGACCTTTTCCTTTATCCAAACGTGCTTCAATAACTGTTCCGATTGCTTGCATATCAGGATTGGCTTTTAAATCCTCAATCTCTGCCACTAACAAAATCATCTTTAACAACTCATCAATGTTTTGTCCAAATTTAGCCGAAATCTCTACAAAAATTGTGTCTCCTCCCCAGCTTTCAGGGATTAAACCATGTTCATATAACTCATTGATAACATTGGTCGGATTTGCTCCAGGTTTATCTATTTTATTGACAGCAACGACGATCGGAACCTCTGCTGCTTTAGCGTGATTAATTGCTTCAATCGTTTGCGGCATTACCCCGTCATCTGCTGCAACCACTAAAATTGCAATATCCGTAATCGCAGCTCCACGTACACGCATCGAAGTAAACGCTGCGTGTCCTGGCGTATCTAAGAAAGTAATTGGCTTATCATTAACTTCAATTTGATAAGCTCCAATATGTTGAGTAATTCCACCAGCTTCACCGCTCATCACCATGGAATTACGCAAAGTATCAAGCAAAGTCGTTTTACCGTGATCGACATGACCCATAATGGTTACAACCGGCGGACGTGCTACTAAATTGCTTTCATCTACAACACCCGGATCAAAGAATTTATCGATATCAGCGATGTCCTCTTGCACTTTTTCTTCGGCTTTCATCCCATAATCCATCGCCAGCAACTCTAAAGTTTCTTTATCAAGCGATTGATTTTGCGTAGCCATAATTCCCATCGTAAAAAGCTTTTTGACAATCTCTGCTGCTTCACGTTTAATTTTTTTCGCCACATCGGCAACGCTCATTCCATCGGTATAAACAAAAACTTCTGGTAATTCATGGAATTTTCTGGCAGGAGGTGCTGGTTTAGGAGTTTGCTGTCGTCTACCTTTTTTTCCTCTTTTGCCTCGTTTACTCCAATTTTTATTTTGATTGCGATTATCATTGTGCCCATTACGAAAGTCATTTCGATTTCTGCTGCCTTTATTTTGCTTATTGCCGTTTTCACTGCGATTATTACGAGTGTTATCGCGATTTCTGCTACCACTTTCTTGTTTATTATTTTCATTTTGTCTTGGGTTATGATTTTGTGTATTTTGCCCGGCAGATTTATTCTGACGACTCTGACTATTTTTACGATTATTAGTTCTTTGCGGTCTTGTTCGATTTCCCTGAGCAGTAGCAGTCTCTTTTTTCCCTTGTGTATCACGTTTTAACGGACGATTTTCTCTTTGGGGTGCACTTTTTTCTCCTTTTCTTCGCACGATCTTTTTCTTGTCTTGAGAAGAACGGGCAACCTTTTCCGCAACTTTTTTAGGCGTTTGTTCAGTTTTTTTAGTGTTCTTAGTGATTTTTTTCGGAGCAACCTTTTTCACTGACTTTGTCTCAGCTAACTTTGGAGGCGCTTTTTTCTTATCTGTTTTCCCTTTAAAGAAGTCAATAATTTTTTTTACCTGGCTATCCTCAAGTCCGCTCATGTGGTTTTTAACAGCCATCCTCATTTTATGAGCAATCTCAACGATTTCTTTACTTGATTTGCCCAACGTTTTCGCAATTTCATAAATACGTTTCTTCGACAACTTATTCACCTTCCCTTTTTAAAGAGTGAATCTAATCACTGACATAAATCTATCAACCTTGCTGTAAGCCTTTCATTACTCACTGCTAAAACTTTACGACTCTTTCCGATTGCTTGTGATAACTCATCTGAAGTGAATAAATCAATAACTTTAACTCCATAAAACTTAGCTTTGTCTGTTACTTTTTTGTAAGTATTAACGCCACTATCACTGGCTAAAAAAACTAACTTTACTTTTTTCATCCGAATTGCTTCAATAACTAAAGACTCTCCAGCTACTACTCTTCCCGCACGCATGGCCAAGCCTAAAAAGTTTAAAACTCTTTGCTTACTCATCATCTTCTCTAAAAAGTTCCCGTCGTGCTAAAACATGCTCAACATACGCTTCTAGCTCATCATAAAATGTCTCTTCGACAGTCATTGCCAAAACACGATCAATAATTTTTTTACCCCGCGCTTTTCTTACTTCCGCCAAGTCTAAGGCAATATATGCCCCTCGTCCTGGTGCTTTTCCTGTTGGATCAAGCAAGATAATCCCTTCTTTGTTTTTAGCGATACGAAGCAGCTTATTTTTAGGAAACATCTGATTAGAAACAATGGACTTCCTCATCGGAACTTTACGTTTTTTAACCACCTGTCTAACCTCCTAAAAATGCCCTTATTTTAATCTTGCTCTTCTATTCTTAGCAACTATATCATCATCGATATCTTCAGCAATTTGTTCAGGCGTTACTTCCATAGCGTGATCATTTGTCAACTCTTCATCAACATCATTTACACGATTTTCCTCACCGGCAATCACTTCGACTAACTCTGACTCCATCTCTTCTTCTGCCACATCATCGAATTCTTCAAAATCAGTTTCTTCTACTATTTCTTTCTTAAGATCGGCATCTTCTGCACTCTCAAGCTCTAATTTTTTCGCCTCATATTCTTCCCAGAATTCATCTTGCTCTGACTCTTGCTTAATATCAATCCTGTATCCTGTCAAGCGAGCAGCCAAGCGAACATTTTGCCCTCTTTTGCCAATTGCCAAAGACAGCTGATCATCTGGAACAATAACAACTGCCGCATGAGCGTTTTCTAAATCAAAAACTACATCCACAACTTCCGAAGGTTTTAAAGCATTGGCAATAAACTCTGCAGGATCTTTTGTCCATTCAATAATATCCATATTCTCCCCATGCAGCTCATTAACAATTGCTTGTACTCTAGCGCCTCTAGCGCCAACGGTCGTTCCGACAGGATCAATATCCTTATCATGAGAATAAACAGCAATCTTTGCTCGATATCCAGCTTCACGTGCCACACTTTTAATCTCCACAAGACCTTCATAAATCTCTGGCACTTCCTGCTCAAACAAGCGCTTAAGTAACTCAGGATGACTACGAGAAACAAAAACCGACGGACCTTTATTACCATTATTAACTCGGTATAAAAATACTTTAAGTCGATCATGAGATTCATATTTTTCATTAGGCATCTGATCTTTTTGCGACATAATCGCTTCAACATTGCCCAAATCAATATAAACATAACGATTATCTTTGCGCTCTATTGTTCCAGACACTATTTCATTTTCATACCTAATATACTCATTATAAATATTTAAGCGCGACTCTTCACGAATTCGTTGCATAATAACTTGTTTCGCCGTCTGAGCAGCAATCCGCCCAAACTCCTTTGGTGTTACTTCAAACTTTATCTTATCTCTGACTTCATAATGAGGATTTAGCTGATGTGCTTCTTCTAAAGAAACTTCTAGCTGATCATTATTAACTTCCTCAACAACCTCTTTGATCGAATAAACTTTAATATCTCCTTTTTTCTTGCGAAATACTACTTCAACATTTTGAGCTTGCCCATAATGACGCTTATAAGCAGATATTAAAGCCGACTCCAATGCTTCAAGAACAGCCTCTTTTTTAATCCCTTTTTCTGTCTTTAGTGCCTCAAGAGCTTCTAAAATTGCTTTACTCATAGGTAAAACCTCCTAAGAGTCTGTTAACAGGCTCTAATATTAAAGTTTGTAAATCAAAACTAAGCAAATCACCTTCAAGCATCTTGACACCATCCATCGCTTGATACAAAGAAAGATGAATATACTTACCCAGTGCCGCCTCATAATCACGATCCTTTTTCAAAGGGCGCTCTACTCCAGGTGAAGAAACTTCCAAAAAATCCACATCTACAAAAGGATTAGGCTGAATGTGATCCATCTTTTCACTTAACTCTTCACTTACTAAAGCTGTTTCATCAATATCAATGCCGCCTTCTTTTTCAATAAAAACACGCAAAAACCATTGATTATTTTCCTTGACGTACTCAATGTCGACTAATTCAAACTTTTTGACTTCTAATATCGGCGCAACTAATTCTTTTATAGCCGCTACAACTTCCCTGCTCAATAAGACACTTCCCTATAAAATAAAAAGTGACCAGGAGGTCCTGCTCACTTGAAAGGACAGATAAATTACAAAAACAATGATAGCATATATAAAGTTTTATTTCAAATTATCAGATGATTTTTCTTTAAAAAGCTTCGGAAAACGATGAATAATCACTTCAAAGCAATCGGCAATCACTTTCGCTAAAGCTTGCTGCGCATTAATTACAACTACACGCTGAGGATTCTCTTTTGCGATTTTTAAATATCCCACATGCACTTTTTGATGAAATTTTAAACCCAATAAATCCAAACGATTAACTTCATTAGCACGATTTTGCTGAATCCGAGCTAAACCTTCTTTAGGTTTAAGATCCAAATAAAGCGTTAGATCAGGTTCCAAACCTTCTGTTACAAATGCATTTAAAGCTGCGATCGTTTCTATCCCAAGGCCTCGCCCAACGCCCTGATAAGCAAGTGAACTATCAACAAAACGATCAGCTATTATCAGTTTGCCTTCTTCTAAAGCAGGGAGAATCTTTTTGACCAAGTGCTCTCTACGACTAGCCGCAAACAACAAGCTCTCTGTCTTTTCATCCATCTCTTCACTTTGCAAATCAAGAATAATATCGCGAATCCTTTCTGCAAGGGGAATTCCTCCAGGCTCACGTGTCGTCATAACTAAAGCATTAGAACGCTCTGCCAGTAATGGCAGTAACCCTTGAATCAACGATGTTTTTCCTGAACCTTCCGATCCTTCAACAGTGATAAATATCCCTTTCATATCCAGCCTTTCTTAGAACCTGTTAACTTCTCTCCAATTGCGAACTGCCTTAACGATTGGCAAGAAGCGTCAGCTTGACAGAGTTTAGGCAGGATGTACCTTCCTTGGTGTGACTTTTTTGGTAATTTTTTGCCTTTCTTCGTCAAAAGGTATGCTAAGTTCTTTACGATTTGTTCAAGCTTTGCTTGATTACAAACTTGGTAAACGGGGTTCATCAATAGATAGACAAGTTAACAGGTTCTTACAGCTTCAGGGAAGTATATTTCTAAAATTTTTGCACAATGATCACAAACTTCGTTTAAGTGCGCATTTTGATTTTTCCCTACTGTTGTATCAAGTCGTCGACAACGAACACAAACATCCCCCTTAGCTTTTTCCACCACAATTGCAACATCATCAAACACTACCGCACCTTCTGGTGCTTCTCCTGTACCAACTTCAAACTCTGAAACAATTAATAATTGCGCAATATTGTGATTTAGAGAAGATAATAATGTACGCACCACTTCATTGGGATAAATCACAACTTTGGCTTCCATGGATTTGCCAATTTTTTTTTCATTACGTGCTTCTTCTAAAGCTTTTAACACTTTATTACGAAAATCAAGAAAAGCTGACCACTCTTGCAATAACTCTTCTTCATCAGCATAAGTTACACTTTCAGGAAATTCAGCTAGCTGGACAAAAGCCTCTTCTTCATCTGGCAGTTGTGCCCAAATCTCTTCTGCCGTATGTGGCAAAATCGGTGTTAATAACTTTGTTAAAGCCACTAAACTTTGATAAAACACTGTTTGCATTGCGCGGCGGTCATGATGGTCAAATCCTTCGATATACACGATATCTTTTGCAAAATCTAAATAAAATGCAGATAGATCATTAGTTAAGAAATTTATTACCGTTTTATAAATATGCCCAAAACTATACTTATCATAGCCTTGTTTACGAATTAAGCGAATTACTTTGTTAAGTCGTACCATCATATATTTATCAACAGAGCGTAAATTTTCATAAGAAATAGCATCAGTAGCAGGATGAAAATCACTAGTGTTCGCCAATAAAAAACGCATGGTATTGCGAATTTTTCGATATACTTCAGCTACTTGCCCTAAAATATCCATCGATACTCTAACATCAGCTTCAGTATCTACTGAGGCAGCCCACAAGCGCAAAATATCGGCTCCATACTGTTTCACCACTTGATCAGGCGCAATAACATTGCCTAGCGATTTACTCATCTTACGACCCTCACCATCTAAAACAAAGCCTTGCGATAACACTGCTTTATATGGAGCAATACCATTGATAGCAACTGAAGTGGTAATCGATGAATTAAACCAACCGCGATATTGATCCGTTCCTTCTAAGTACATATCTGCCGGAAAACTTAACTCATCACGCCCACCCAAAACACCCGCATGCGAAGAGCCAGAGTCAAACCAAACATCCATAATATCTCTTTCTTTAGTAAACTCGCCATTTGGTGAAGATGGATGTGTAAAACCTTCCGGTAGTAAATCTTTTGCATCACGCTCATACCAGACTTTAGAACCAAACTCACCGATTAATTTAGCTACATGCTCAACTGTTTCCGGCGTAATAATGGCTTCATCATTTTCAGCATAAAAAATCGGCAGCGGCACACCCCATGCACGTTGACGAGAAATCACCCAGTCACCACGATCGCGTACCATATTATATAAACGAGTCTTGCCCCATGGAATGATCCAATCAACTTTTTCCACTTCATCTAAGATATTTTGACGAAACTTATCAATTGAGGCAAACCACTGTGTTGTCGCTCTAAAAATTACTGGCTTCTTCGTGCGCCAATCATGCGGATAACTGTGTGTAAAGAAATCAAGTTTTAATAAAACGCCTTTTTCTTCTAACATCTCCGTAATTACTGAATTAGCTTTATCATAAAACATCCCTTTAAAACCAGGTGCTTCTGCTGTATAAACACCCTTACCATCAACAGGCGAAAGAATTTCTAAACCATACTTTTTACCGATAAGATAGTCGTCTTCCCCAAAACCAGGCGCTGTGTGAACAAGGCCAGTCCCTGCTTCATTCGTTACATGATTTCCAAGCATAACAAGTGAAGTTCGATTATAAAATGGATGGAAAGCTGTCATATATTCCATCTCAGAGCCTTTTAGCGTTTGGATGATCTTATACTGATCCCAACCAATGGCAATAGACACACTGCCTAGCATTTCTTTAGCGACAACAAACTTGCGATTCACTACCTCAATCACCGCATACTCAAAGTCGGGATTAACTGAAATTCCTAAGTTGGCTGGTAGGGTCCAAGGCGTTGTTGTCCAAATCACAAACTCCGTATCTCTATCGAATAAATTCTTTCCATCAGCAACTTTAAAAGCAACATAAATCGAAGGAGATTTGACATCTTTATACTCAATCTCTGCTTCCGCAAGTGAAGACTCTGATGAAGGAGACCAATAAATTGGTTTTAAGCCTTTATAGATATAGCCCTTTTCAGCCATCTTACCAAAAACACGGATTTGCGCTGCTTCATATGCTGGATCAAGCGTTACATAGGGATGACTCCAGTCACCACTAATACCTAAACGCTTAAAATCATCACGCTGCTTGTCTACTTGTGATAAAGCATACTCTTTACATCTCTTTAAATAATCAGAAAGCAAAAGCTCTTTACGCTTCACGCCTTTATTTGCCAACACTTGCTCAATTGGCAAACCATGCGTATCCCAACCTGGCACAAAAGGCGCATAAAATCCGCTCATTGACTTGGCGCGTACAATAATATCTTTGGAAATTTTATTTAATGAATGCCCTAAGTGAATATTGCCATTTGCATAAGGAGGACCATCATGAAGAATAAAAGATGGTTTGCCTTCATTTATTTTTTGGCGCGTTTCATAAACTTTTTTCTCTTCCCAATCTTTTTGCCAATCAGTTTCACGATTAGGTAAATTAGCGCGCATAGGAAAAGCTGTCTTTCCTATATTTAAAGTATCTTTCATTTTCATAACTGATCTCTCCTTACAAAAAAATAAAGCACTCCGCCCCTAGAACATGTTAACTTGTCTCCGTAATCGCGACTTTTTTGGTAATTTTTTGCTTTTCTTCGTCAAAAGACCTGCCTAAGTTCTTTACGATTTGTTCAAGCTTTGCTTGATTACAAATCGCAAGAAACGAAAGCCTCGATTTAGCACCAACGCGCAGCTTCCCTGCGTTTCCGGTGAGAGAAAACTTCGTTTTCTTTTATCTGTTACCTAGAAGCTGTACTTCTAGCCTAGAAACGCGTAAAAATTTCTCAAAAAAACCTGGCAGGTTTACAAGTTGTTTTGAGCTTAATTGATTACAAACTTGGTAAACGCAATCCATCGATAAAGAGACAAGTTAACAGGCTCTTAAACTGACAAAGTCGGGATTATAGTAAATATTTGATGTTACGTATATGCGGATATACGCTAGTTTACAAAATTTTTATCTAGTACACCAAGCAACACCTTCATCTCTCCAACCACCAGCAACAGCTGCGTTAACCTCTTCTTTATTTAATGTCCAGAAATGTTCGCCATTGCCAGGATTGTAGGCGCGATAAATTGGAATTGATCCTTCAACCAACGCATACCACGCAATTCCTTCGTCATTCCAACCAATAGCAACCAAGCTATCACGTTCGTTTGCATTTAATGTGTAGTGATGCGTGCCATCATTTGGATTATATAAGCGATATACAGCTACACCACCACTGCCATAGTTAAAAGCAGGCTGCTCGTAATTCCAACCAAGATCAACTAAACACTGAACTTCGTTCCAATCCATCGTATAATGATGCATTCCACTATTAGGATTGTAAACCCGATAAACAATACTTTCAGCCACAGGTTCGATAATACTTGGTAAAAGTGCAGGTTGAATTTGTTTTGGTTTAATTACAGGTACCTGTGAAACCGGTCGAGATCTATTAGACGGTGTTGTCGGCCTTTGTGTTGGCGGAGTTTGCAATGTTGATGTTGTAAAAGCTGGCAGTGGAGGCGGAGTTTGATGAATTATGGTCAGTTGAGGTGTTATCGGCCATCTGGTTGCTATGGTAGGGTCATCATAATCAATAGCTTGAATATCAAAATTTTCATTAACCAGAACAAAGGCAGCTTTACTAGTGCCAAGCCCATAGATATCAGGTGCTCCTAAAGTTGAATAGAATTTTTTTGGACATGAATTTCCAAAATCTCCCAATCCGTTAAAAAGATGTGTTAAATGTATTTGATCAGCATTACTAGGATCGTGTCTATGGGCGGCAATCATTCCTGTAAAATTATATGTAGCACAAAAAACTTGAAAGTTTATAAAATTAAAATAGTATCCTTCACCACGACGATTGGGAACAAAACTTGCTCCGTTGTGTGGATCACTCCATGTAAGGTCTGTTAATATTTGCCACATGTCATCATCAAGTTGATGATAATGTGGGTTCGTTTCATGATTTCTCCATAAATCAACTGGAGCTCTGAGAGTTTGTAAAACATTAAATCGATTTTGAAGTGTAGGTCCAATTCCACCATGAGCACAAAAATATTTTTGTAAACCATCACGTTTTTTTAATTCGGCAGCCCAAGGTAGACAATCCATTACCTTTTCAAGATCTTTTTTAATTGCCTTTGCAACAGGTACAGATGTTGAAACATATTTGTTTCTTAAATATGGGATCATAGGTCCCACGCCTGCGGTCCAATCCCAATCATGATTTCCCAGCAAGATAAAAACACGATCTGGATTTAATAACCGTTGAACATAAGCATAAATCATAACTTCCAAAGAATTACGTCCGCGATCTTTTAAATCGCCTGTTAAAAGGGCAACAGCATTATCAGACAAGGCAGCTTTGATTTGCCTGATAGTTGGTACTAACTGCCCATGAACGTCCCCAATAACATGCGCACCTTCTCTTGGAACATTAATCGAGCGCAACATTGGCTGATTACTTTCTTCTCTAAAATAAAGATCACAAACAAAGTGAATGTCCGCTTGAGAGGCAATTACTTGGTTAAAAAAAGGATTATTGTTCGTTTCAATATACCCATTTTCATGAATATTTCTACCATATATTTCAATTGTACGAGCAATTTCTACTAATCTTGTATGTTCGTCATCACTAATAGCTGCTTGTACTAAATTAGCTTTTAACACAAATAGAAAAATTATTCCTAATAATACTTTTAACTTTTTCATAAACTCCTCCAAAGAAAAAGATAGATAAAAAATAACTAATTTTATTCTACCATTATTTTTCGAGGGATATGTTGTAAATGTACTTGATAACACGTCAAACGCATGTAACCGCTACTAAATAAATAATAGACCTCTTGCGAAACTAGATCCATGAAAATTGCGAACTGCCTTAACGATTGGCAAGTGTTAGCTTGACAGAGTTTAGGCAGGACGTACCTACTCGGTGCGTTTCTTTTTTCCTGATA
>JAIRLR010000159.1 GCA_031259195.1 Streptococcaceae bacterium
ATCGTTAACAGGTTCTTAATTTACACACCACCAAAGCGTCTAGCTCGCTTTTGGTAAGAAATAATTGCTTGCTTTAGCGAATATTCATTAAAATCGGGCCATAACTCATCTGTAAAATATAACTCACTATACGCAATCTGCCACAGTAAAAAATTACTAATCCGCTCTTCACCGCTACTACGAATTAAAATTTCCGGATCTCGCAGATCTTTTTCAAAAGTGCCAGTCATTAATGCATCGCTTAACGTCTCTTCTGTAATTGCATCAGCATCCAGCTCACCCTTTACTACTTGCTTAGCAATTTTTTGCGTAGCTGTTAAAATTTCTGCACGGCTTCCGTAATTAAAAGCAAAATTAAGAATCATCCCAGTGTTATCCTTTGTTTGCTCGATAGCCCGCAAAACAGCATTTTTAGTATGCTTAGGCAAATCTTCTATATAACCCATCACATTTACCTGAACATTTTCTTTGACTAAATCCGGCACAAAACTATCAAAAAAATCAACAGGTAATTTCATTAAAAAGTTAACTTCACTATCAGGCCTGCGCCAGTTTTCTGTTGAAAAAGCATAAAGCGTTAATACTTTAACACCAAGTTTACTTGCGGCTTTTGTTATTTTCTTTACTGTGTTCATTCCTTCTTTATGACCAGCAATTCTAGGTAACTTTCTCTTCTGCGCCCAACGGCCATTGCCATCCATAATAATTGCTATATGCCTAGGGATCCCTAAAGATTCATCAAATTCCAGATCAATGATTTTATTCTTTTTCTTTCTTGAAAACAGTGCAAACATCTCGTTTCCCTTTCAATCGTGATTGAAACACAGTAAGCATTTTACCATAAAAAATTTCTCACATTTCGCAGATGCCAAATTGACGAAAAAATCTTAATTTTTCTTTCAAAATTAATGAATCATCTTTTACCTTATGGTACACTTTGCCAATTTAAAACATGTTAATGATCTCCGACAATTGCGAACTGCCTTAACGAGTGTCTTGCGAAACTTGACAGAGTAAAGGTTCGGATGTACCTACTCGGTGCGACTTTTCTAGCAATTTTTTTGTTCAACGAAAAGCAGTGACAGCACAACAAACATGAGTTAGAAAATTTATAACATTTTCTAACTCATGTTTGTATATAATTGCTGATATATCGCTGAGGATTTTAGTAACTCCTGATGAGTTCCCACTGCCATAATACGCCCTTGATCCATTAAAACAACTTGATCAAATTGAGAAATACTTGCTAAACGATGAGCAACCACAATCAGCGTAGCATCTAAAGAAAATAAACTATTCATAATGTTTTTCTCAGAAATATTATCTAAAGCACTTGTTGGCTCGTCCAATAATATAATTTTTGGATTTCCAAGAATTGAACGACACATCGAAAAACGCTGTCTTTGACCTCCAGAAATATTTTTTCCTTCTACAGAAAGAATGGAGAAGGAATTTCAAATATCGCATCTTTATCTTTAACTCATAGTGCATGTGACGGAATTTGGTAATCTTCTAAAACTTCTTTCATTTGAAAAATAGTATATCCACCATTAGGAATACCATACTTCTTACGCAATTCAGAAAGCTCTACTTTTTCTTTAAAATAATTAATCATCATTGCTGCACTTGCAAGTCCACATTTACTATGTTCCATTTGTTCAATAAAATTAATCTTACGCATTCTCTAATTCCTTTATTTAAAACTTAAATCGATTCTTAAATAATCGGTAAATGTTTATATTTTTTGACATACTCAGAAAAATTTTTACTGTCTAACATTTCCGATTTTTTCCAAAATAATGGCTCAAAAGAAATATCACCCGCTTCATAGCGACAGTTCATTATTTTTTTATAAATTGCAAAATGCGATTCTAAATTCTTATTAGAATATTGCGGATTTTTCCAAAACTTATTAACTAGTGTTGCTATCTTTTCACAATTCTCCTGCATCCATTGCTTTTGAAATAATTGTTCTGGATAATGAGATGCCGCATTCCTTTTGGCAATCACATTTATACCCAATAATGTTAAATATTTTTCAAGTTGAAAAATGACTGTTGTATGACCATTGGCTGCACAGGTCGAAAGAGCAATTGCTAGTTTCCCAGCAAATTTAAAAATATGTGAAAATGCACTTAAACGATCAAAAAGGAATGCTGATCGGTAATATCGTTTTCGAAAAATTTTTATTAATGTAAGAATTTTCTGTTTTGATTTGAGAATAATTCTTTCAAATATTTACTAAAAATTTTTAGCAGGTTTTTTAGCAGATATAGCTATAACTCGTAGTGTAGAGGTTATAGTTTTTTTAAACTTTTGGAAGATGTGAGATATTTTTCAATGTAATAGAAATGCGCAAAAAATTACATGTTTGACGAAATTATATTACAATGCAAGTGACTTAGGCAAAAGCATAGGGATAAATCAAGAAAGGAATGAAGAAAAGTTAAAAAGAAAAAAACTTAATAAATTTTCTTAAAAGCAAAATCTGCGTTTTACTATTAAGTGTCAGTTGTATATCTATCTTTTGTAGTAATTTAACATTAGCTGTTCCTGTAACAACGAGTTATGATCTGTGGCATGATCATCAAGCAAATGGTAATAGAAATGCTTGGTTTGTA
>JAIRLR010000160.1 GCA_031259195.1 Streptococcaceae bacterium
ATCGTTAACAGGTTCTAAGCCCAAAAACGCAAAATGCTTTAGCTAGTTAATATTGCAAACTCACAAGTCAAGCGTAGCATAGCGCGCATTTTCTTCAATAAACTCACGGCGTGGCTCAACATTGTCTCCCATTAAGATTTCAAAGATAGCATTGGCTTCTGCGGCATCTTTAACAGAAACTCGTGCCATTAAGCGATTTTCAGGATCCATCGTTGTTTCCCATAGCTGATGATCATCCATTTCTCCTAATCCTTTATAGCGCTGAATAATCGGTTTTGGCGTTTTAGCAAGATTGCTGGCAATGTCTTGTAAACGATCCTCAGCATCCGGTCCTGGTTGTACATATGTAATATTTTTCCCTTGCTTCACACCATATAAAGGTGGTTGAGCAATATAAATATATCCAGCCTTGACAACAGGCAGCATATAACGATAAAATAGTGTTAATAGCAATGTTCTGATATGTGCGCCATCAACATCGGCATCGGTCATAATTACTAACTTATGATAGCGAGCCTTACTAACATCAAACTCCGCACCAAAACCTGTGCCCATCGCAGTGAATAGTGAGCGAATTTCTTCATTGGCCAAAATTTTTTCCATCGACGCTTTTTCGACATTTAAAATTTTGCCACGAATCGGTAAAATCGCTTGAAATTCACGATTTCGTCCTGATTTTGCTGAACCACCTGCCGAATCTCCTTCAACAATAAATAGCTCAGTTTGCGTTGGATCATTACTGGAACAATCGGCCAACTTTCCGGGCAGATTAGAAATTTCAAGACCTGATTTCTTCCTTGTCATCTCACGGGCACGCTTTGCTGCTTGTCTAGCTTTAGCTGCCAAGGTGCCTTTTTCAACAATTTTTTTGCTTACCTTTGGATTTTCCAATAAAAATTTATGAAAAGCTTCGCTAAATAAACGATTAGTAATCGCTGAGACTTCAGAGTTACCCAATTTTGTTTTAGTTTGTCCTTCAAACTGCGGATTAGGATGTTTGATCGAAATAATTGCTGTTAATCCTTCACGAACATCTTCACCAGAAAGATTGTCTTCATTTTCCTTTAATAATTTTTGTTTGCGAGCATAGTCATTGATCACCCGTGTTAAAGCTGTACGAAATCCTTGCTCATGCGTTCCGCCCTCATGGGTAAAGATGTTATTGGCAAAGGATAAAACCGTATTTTGATAGTCAGTTGTATACTGCATTGCCACTTCAGCAGTAATTCCATTCATTTCTCCTTCGATGTAGATGGGATCATCAAACAGGACTTGTTTTTTTTCATTAAGAAACTCTACATAAGAACGCAAGCCCCCTTCATAGTGAAATTCTTCTTTTTGCGGAGAATGGTTTTCATCATCGCGCTTATCTTCGATCGTAATTTTTAAACCTCGATTTAAAAAAGCAAGTTCTTGAATGCGACGCGCTAATTTTTTATATTCAAAAGCAGTTGTTTCATTAAAAATTTCTGGATCGGGCAGAAAATGTACTAGCGTTCCATGACGATTGGTCGTGCCAGTAATTTCTAAATCAGTTAAGACACGACCATGTTGGTATTTTTGCGCGTAAATATTGCCGTTTTTATAGACATTTACTTCAAGATTTAAAGACAGTGCATTTACCACTGAAGAACCTACACCGTGAAGTCCGCCAGAAACTTTATAACCACCACCGCCGAATTTTCCCCCTGCATGCAAAACAGTAAAAACTGTTTCCACCGCTGGACGAGAGGTTTTCGCTTGGATATCAACAGGAATTCCACGCCCATCATCAACAACTGTAATGGAGTTATCAGGTTCAATAGCGACATCTATGGTAGTTGCAAAGCCCGCTAAAGTTTCATCGATAGAGTTATCAACAATTTCCCAAACTAAATGATGCAATCCTTCATTACTGGTTGAGCCAATATACATCCCTGGTCGCTTACGAACTGCCTCTAGTCCTTCTAGCACTTGAATCTGACTGGCATCGTATTCTTTGGCTTTTTCCTGCAGTTCTTCTTGGTTATGTTTCTTGGTCAAAATTGTTGCCTCACTTTCTAAAAAGGGTGGAACAAAAACGTTAATTTTGAACCAATTCATACTTTTTATTATAGCAAATATTTGATGTTACGTATATGCGGATATACGCTAGTTTACAAAATTTTTTTTGCAAACAAAATATGAAAAAAAGAGAAGATATAAAATTATCTTCCCTTTATTGAATTTTTATCTATACTCCTTTAAATTGAAAATGCGGGTTTTGTAAAAAGCTGAAAATTGTCGTTAATACGGCTTTCCATGCTCAAGGAAATATCCTTCAAAGTCTTTTTAAAAACCCGTATTTTCAATTTAAAGGAGTATATTAATTACTATTTCTAGCAAATTGTGTTTGACTTTCCATGCTTGTCTAGGATCTTGAATATTTTCAAAATATTTCAACATTTAAAAATCACCTCTTAGAGCCTGTTAACGATTTCCGTAATCGCGACTTTTTTGGTAATTTTTTGCTTTTCTTCGTCAAAAAACCTGTCGGGTTCTAACGATTTTTTCAAGCGTTTGTTGTTTAAAAAAAGTTTTAAACCGAAAGGTTTTTTTTGGAAATTAAAGGGTAAAATAAA
>JAIRLR010000007.1 GCA_031259195.1 Streptococcaceae bacterium
ACCACCGCTACGCTATTTCTGCGTTTTTTTCTGCAAATTGCTTAAAAATTAACCAAAAAACCTGTCGGGTTATTACAAGTTGTTTCAAGCTTTGCTTGATTACAACTTGTATAACGGGATTTCATCAATAGCGAGACAAGTTAACAGGTTCTTATGAAATTTCGATTTTTCCATCGACAATTGTAAATACTTTACCTTCGATTGGTATTTGGCTAAGATGTTTAAGCGTTGTCGTAGTAATAAAAGTTTGTGTTTTACCAGAAATTGTTTGCAGTAGTTGAATTTGGCGTTTATTATCGAGCTCACTCATCACATCATCGAGCAATAATAGCGGATACTCTCCTGTTTTTTCATAGATTAAATCAATCTCAGCCAACTTTAGCGAAAGCGCAGTAGTTCTTTGCTGCCCTTGTGAGCCAAAAATAGCGACGTTGATATCGTTGACAAAAAA
This sequence comes from Streptococcaceae bacterium, assembly GCA_031259195.1. GTDB lineage: Bacteria > Bacillota > Bacilli > Lactobacillales > Streptococcaceae > JAIRLR01. The sequence goes on from JAIRLR010000007.1 coordinate 452, forward strand.
TTGCAAATCATCACGATGCGGGCCATAAGAGCAAGTGCCCATAGATAATTCGTATTTCCGTTTATCTTTTAGCTGCTGCATAAAAGCTTGTTCAATCTTTTCCACAGTTAGCTCTTTTGGTAGGGGAAAACTTGAGGAATAATTTAATTTTAATTGCTCATATTGGCTAGAAATGTTGTTTTGAAGCTGATTTGCCCATTTTTCTAATTTTTCCACAAAAGTAAGTCGACTGTGAATAATTTTTGCACCAAAGCTAGCAAGTTGTTCGGATAGAACCTCATAATAAAGTTCATTAGATGCTTTGCCAACTTTTTTTTGCTCAATCATTTGCTTTAGGTAAGAGTTACGTTGCTTTAAAGTGGTTTGATATTGCATTAAATTATAAAGATAGATAGAGGATATTTGCGAGATTTCCATATCTAAAAAACGTCGACGCACACTAGGACTTCCTTTAATAATAGCTGAATCCTCAGGCGAAAAAAGAATGACATTAAGCTTGCCAATATAGTCTGCTAAGCGCTTTTGCTCGATATGATTAACTTTTGTTTGCCGAGCTTTGGTTGTTAATGTAATTTCCATGGGCAACTTTGTTGTCTGTTTTTCCACCGTACCACAAATTTTTGCTCTCTCTTCTCCAAAACAAATTAACTCCTTTTCTTTATGCGTCCTATGAGAACGAGTTAGTGCCAAAACATACAGACTTTCCAAAAGATTTGTTTTCCCTTGAGCATTTTCTCCTAAAAAAAGATTAAGATCAGGATGAAAGGACAGCCGAGCTGTTTTATAGTTGCGATAATTCATTAGTTCAAGTGAAGTTATTTTCATTTTCAACTCCTGGAAAATGTAGATTGTCATTTTATTCGGTCAAATCCGCTTCTTTTTATATAAATTTTTTGCTTATCAAAAAGTGTGATAACTGTATTGGCATATATTTTTTGTCCTCGTCGTTTTTCAGCTTCACCATTAACAAGAATGTCTTGTTCACTCGAAAAATATTTTGCCTGCCTACCAGTTGAAATAACACCACTTTCTTTTAAAATCTGCCCTAAAGTCAGATACTCCGAAGATAAAATAGTCTCTTGCATGTATCCACCGTCTTTTTTAATTTCTTTAAAAATTATAGCATAGTGATTTTTGGTATAATGATGGCAAATTTTAAGAATTTGAAAGGAAATATTATGACACGCAAAAGAGGATTTGAAATTATTCAAGAATATAAAGACAAAGGCATCAACTTACCTCAACGAGCAACTAAACATGCGGCTGGGTATGATTTTGAGGCAGCATGTGATGTGGAAATTCCAAGTGTTTGGTCCGTTGGAATTAAAGCAGGATGGAGTGCCATCAAAGAGTTGGCACTAGCCAATCAAACAGAAAAATCCCTAAAGCCGATATTGGTTCCCACTGGGATTAAAGCATATATGGGTGAGAATGAATACTTGAAAATAGCCAACCGCTCAAGTAATCCCTTAAAACGTTTCTTATTATTATCTAATGGTATAGGAGTTGTGGATAGCGACTATTATAATAATCCTGATAATGAAGGTCATATTATGTTGCAATTTTTGAATTTTGGATTTGCGCCAGTTATGATTAAAAAAGGCGAGCGAATCGGACAAGGAATCTTCCATACATTTTTAAAAATTGATCAAGATGTTGAAGGCGGTAAGCGAATGAGTGGCTTTGGTTCCACAGGAGAAAGGTGAGAGTATATGCAGGTTATTTTTACAGCTGATGTGAAAGGTAAAGGCAAAAAGGGAGAACTAAGAGATGTTCCTACCGGATATGCGCAAAATTTTTTATTTAAAAAAGGATTGGCCAAAGAAGCAACAGCTGCGGCGGTTAGTGCGTTTAAGAGACAAGAAAAGGCCAAAGCCAAACAAGAAGCTGAACTGTTGGCCGAGGCTGAAGAGTTAAAAGCATTTTTGGAAAAAGAAGCAACGATTGTGGAAATGAAAGTAAAAGCAGGAGGAGATTTACGCTTATTTGGTTCGATTACTTCAAAACAAATAGCTGAAGCTTTATTTAAACAGTACAATGTAAAGCTTGATAAGCACAAAATGGATTTAAAAAATCCGATTCGCGCACTTGGTTTTACAAAAGTTCCAGTTAAGCTATATACAGGTGTTATTGCGACTATTAGAGTACATGTTGTGGAAATATGATGAAATACATTGATGTCCAAAATTTAACTTTTTATTACGGCAAAGAGCCAGTTTTACAAGATGTAAATTATTCCGTAAGCGTGGGCGAATTTGTGCTTTTAACAGGTGAAAATGGCGCAGCCAAATCCACTTTGATTAAAGCGACTTTGGGTTTGCTAAAGTCTAAGAAAGCCATGGTTAAGCTAGCCAAAAATAATATAGGAGGTCGTAAGTTACGCGTTGGCTACATCCCGCAGCAGATTGCTTCGTTTAATGCTGGCTTTCCCTCAACGGTGCTAGAGTTAGTTCGTAGCGGACGTTATCCGCGGGGAAAGTGGTTTAAAAAATTAACCGAGCACGACGAGAAGTATGTAAAAAAAGCTTTAGAGTCGATCGGCATGTGGGACTTGCGCTTTCGACGTATTGGTGAACTATCTGGCGGACAAAAGCAACGCATTTCTTTAGCAAGAATGTTTGTATCAGATCCGGATTTATTTATTTTAGATGAACCGACAACAGGGATGGATGATGCTTCACGTCAAGCTTTTTATCAACTAATGCAACACAATGCGCATGTTCACAAAAAGGGTGTTTTAATTATTACGCACGATGCAGAAGACTTAAGTGAGTATGTGGATCGCAGAATTCATCTTGTTAGAATGGTTGATAGCCCATGGCGCTGCTTTCATGTGCATGGTAATGATGAGATAAAGAAAACACAGGTGTTAGAGAATGATTCTTTTTCAGCATGAATTTATGTTACGTGCTTTTTTAGCTGCATTAAGTATTTCTGTGATTGCCCCCTTACTTGGGGTGTTTTTGGTTATTCGCAGACAGTCATTGATGGCGGATACTTTATCACATGTGTCTTTAGCGGGAGTTGCTTTAGGCTTTGTTTTAAATTTAAATCCCAGTCTAACAACTTTTGTAATCGTCGTACTTGCAGCAATCCTTTTGGAAAACTTGCGCATGTTATATAAAACATATAGCGAGATCAGTATTGCGATTTTGATGTCTGGCGGCTTAGCATTGGCCCTGGTTTTAATGAATTTGGGTAAAACAGATAGCACGATTAGTATCCAACAATATCTTTTTGGCTCGATTGTTATGATTAGCTGGACACAGATCAAAATCTTGGCAGGATTTTTATTATTTCTATTACTTTTATTTATCTTGTTTAAACGTCCAATGTATGTCATGACCTTTGACGAAGCAACAGCTTTTGTAGATGGCTTACCCGTAAGAAAAATGTCGATTGCCTTTAATGTGATTACAGGAGTGGCCATTGCTGTAATGATTCCTATTGCAGGGGCGTTACTAGTCAGCGCTATTATGATTCTGCCCGCAGCAATAGGAATGCGCATGGGGAAAAGTTTTATCTCGGTTGTTTTTATTTCCATGATTGTTGGTGTGATTGGAATGATTTCGGGACTCTATAGTTCGTTCTATTTGAACACTCCAGCTGGTGCTAGTATTACTCTTGTCTTTATTATTTTATTTTTGGCAGTTAATAGCTTTAAAACGTTGCATAAACTTTTAAAGGCCCCTCTAAAAAAGTGAGTTAATTTATTTGTCGTTCAGCGTTGAAAAAAATTTTTATCAAAATTAGGCCTCCTGCGAAACTAATTTTTTAGTTCAAAATTTCTTTTATCCGTTACCTAGAAACCGTGCTTCTAGCGCAAAAAAAGCCTCGAAGCAGCACCACTATTCCTACATTTTTTCCTTGCTTAAGGAGGTCCAATATACGAGGCTCTTATTTAATATTATTCTTTTAAGATTTTTGGGACTTTTTTACCGATTAATGGATATCTGTTACTTCTTCCCCTTCTGTTAAGGCTTTAACATTGGACTATCAACACTTATCTCAACAAAATTTATAAGTTTATTCAAACCTCTATTTATTATGGTATTTCTCAGAACTTGTCCAAGATCTCATAAACCTGCTATACTTCTCATAAAAAAGAAAGCGAGCGATCCTATCTATGAGATACCCAAGTGACATAAGCCGAGAAGAATTGATGCGATCCGTCCAGAGTTAGAGAACTTCAAGAAGCGAACCAATCCCAGAAAATATGACTTATACGATATCTTTTG
>JAIRLR010000094.1 GCA_031259195.1 Streptococcaceae bacterium
AGAAGAGGACCACCAAGGCAAGAAGAGAAAGACCGAAGCAAGAAGAGGAAGAGCGAGGCAAGAAGAACAAGAGGAAAGCAAAAAGAAGAACACCAACTCAAGATATTTTAAACCAGCAGTTCTCAATGAAAATGCGTGGATATGATCCAGAACAAGTTGATGAATTTTTAGATAATATTATTCGAGATTATGAAGCATATATGCATAAAAATTTTGCTCTTCAGGAAGAAAATGCACGTTTACAAGCCAAGATTGCTAATATGGCAAAAGTACAGCAAGCTGTAGCTCCAGCCTCTAGTAAGCGAAGTGCAAAACAAAGTTCTGCTGTAAGCAATTTTGACATTTTAAAGCGTTTATCTAATTTAGAGCGAGAAGTTTTTGGTAGTAAATTGGTACAAGAAAAGCAATTAAAAAGAACTGCTAAAACACAAGAAGTTGAGATTGAAGCTTTCGTAGAGCCAGAGATTATTGATGATCAAGCAACTCGTTTGATTTAAGAACCTGTTAACTTATCTCCAAGTTAGCGTCTGCTAATCCCAAAGCACGCCAGCTACAAAGGTTTTACTTTGTCTTTGCCAGTCCCAGTGAGTTCGATAAACAAGGTTGTGTGAATATCCCGTAAGCCTTACGTGAGTGGGGCAACTTGCAAAAAAATTGCGTGATTGTGGGCAATCCCAACTGCATTGAAATTTGGGATGAAGGTTGTTGGAGCAAGATGAACGTGGCAACAGAAGAAAATATCGAAGAGATTTTTGCGGCGATGGAAGAGTTCGGTTTTTGATTTGCGAAAGTGGTCGTTGCGATGAGTGATGATTTTTATCATTATACGGTGATGCTAAAAGGGACAGTAGATGGTTTAAATATCAAAACTGATGGAATTTATGTGGACTGTACTTTAGGAGGCGCTGGTCATAGTGAGTATCTTTTATCGCAGTTAGGCGAAAATAGCCATCTTTACGTTTTTGACCAAGATATGACAGCGATCGAACATGCCAAAAAACGCTTATCATCGTTTATCGATAAAGGCATAATTACTTTTATAAAGTCAAATTTCCGTAACTTAAAAGTAACATTGAACGATTATGATATTAAGCAAGTGGATGGTTTTATCTATGACTTAGGAGTTTCGTCAGCGCAACTTGATCAAGCAGAACGCGGTTTTAGTTACCATCAAGATGCACCACTAGATATGCGAATGAACTTAGATAGTAAAAAAACAGCATATGATGTAGTGAATTCGTACTCTTATAATGACTTAGTTCGTATCTTTTACCGTTATGGGGAAGAGAAGTTTTCTAAACAAATTGCAAGGCAAATTAAGCAAGCACGAGCTATCAAACCAATAAAAACAACTGGCGAATTAGTTGAATTAATAAAAAAAGGTATCCCCGCAGCCACAAGAAGATATGGTGGTCATCCAGGAAAGCGCATCTTTCAGGCAATCCGCATTGAAGTAAATGATGAGCTTGGTGTGATAGAAGATTCTTTAGAGCAAGCTGTTGAGCTGTTAAGTGTTGGCGGACGGATTAGTGTTATTACTTTTCATTCGCTGGAAGATAGAATTGTAAAAACGATATTTAAAAAATATAGCACACCTCCTGAGTTACCTCCAGGGTTACCAGTCACACCTTTTGATGTGCAACCAACCTTAAAACTGATAAATCGCAAGCCTCAACTTGCATCTAAACAAGAGTTAATGGAAAACAATCGCTCTCGTTCAGCAAAATTAAGAATTGTTGAGCGAATAAGAAACTAGGAAGGAGAAGATGAAATGGCTGAACTTGATCAATATTTACCAGCTAACAACTACAATTATGATGAATGTACAAAAGAAGCTGTTAGCGACGAGCTGGTTGAAGTCATGGATTCTCAACTTCCCAAACGAAAATTATTGAAAATTTCAAGAATTGAAAAAATTGTCTATCTGACAATTGCGCTAGTAGCAGTTACTTTTGCTTTTGCCATTATTTACTCTATTACGACGGTGCAGACGATTAATAATAAAAATGCAATAATAAAAGCTGAAAATGATAAAATTCAAGAGTCCGTTGATGAGCTGCAGCAAAAAGTAAATGAGTTACTACGTGCAGATCGCATAAAGAAAATTGCCAAGAAGAAAGGACTTTCTGATAATAAATAATCCTGCAAAAGAAGATCAGAAAGATTAGATACAATGAAGTTATTTAAAAGAATAAATGCAGGTGATTTGCAACTTGCAGATAATCGAAAACGTGTGGGAAAAATGTTATTTTATACAACCCTCGTTTTTTTTGTTATCTGTGCTTATAAGATTACCAAGATCACGATTACCGGAAAAATTGGTGGTATATCTTTAAAACAGCAAACGCAAGAATTATATAAAGGACGTCGTGTTATCAAAGCTAAACGAGGTCTTATTTATGATCGCAATGGAAAACCCATTGTTGAAAATATTAGCTCTTACTCTGTAAAAGCAATTCTTTCAAAAAGCTTTGTTAAAGGTGAAAAAAAATTTTATGCCCAAGAAAAGGATTTCTATAAACTTGCAAGTATTTTAGATAAATGTTGTGGAATTAAAAAAGAAAATGCAATCAAAATTATGGAAAAAGGAGTAAAAAAAAACCTCTACCAAGTAGAATTCGGCACAAAAGGACGCGGATTAACATTAAATGATCGACAAAAAATTCAACAAAAGATGCAAGAGCAAGAATTAGAAGGTCTCTTTTTTGATGAACACCCTGGACGTCATTATCCTAATGGCGAGTTTGCTTCGCATTTAATCGGCTATACCAAATCAGATGAAAAAAAAGAAGAGAATAAAATTTTCGGTGTTTTTGGTTTAGAGAATGCTTATGAAAATGTGTTGGCTGGAAAAGATGGAGAAGCTATCTATGAAAAAAACTTAACTGGTAATATGGTGCCAGGAACACAGATTGTTAAAAAAAAATCAATAAATGGAAAGGATCTTTATACAACTCTTGATTTACGTTTACAAAGCCGTTTAGAAATTTTGATGGAAAAAGCGCAAAAAGAACAAAGGCCAGAAAATATGACAGCTATTTTGATGTCAGCAAAAACTGGCGAAGTTTTAGCAATGTCGCAGCGTCCATCTTTTAATCCAGATACAAAAAAAGGGCTAGCCAATAAGTCAATGAATTGGAAAAATATTCCTTTTCAAGATAATTATGAACCTGGCTCAACGATGAAAATTATTACAACAGCAGTGGCGCAAAATGAAGGTAAATTTCATCCAAACGAAACTTTTATTGCAGGTGCGCGAACAATTTACGATAAATTAATTGGCGATTGGGATTATAATGATCAAAGAGTAGGTATTCATCAAAAGACCTTTCTTCAAGGATTAGCATCTTCCAGCAATGTGGCAATGACTTACTTAGAGGATAAAATCGGGGATAAATTATTTAATTTATATCAACAACGTTTTGGCTTTGGTCAATTTTTAGATAATGGGATTGGTCAAGAAGCATATGGAAATTTACCTAAAATAGAAAATCCACTTGATATGACAATGTCTGCTTTTGGTCAAAGTATTGATGTAACAGGAATGCAGATGATGCGAGCCATTAGTGCGGTTAGTAATAATGGAGCAATGTTAGAGCCACATGTTGTTTCCAAAATTGTAAGTCCCAATACAAAGGCTGAAAGAAAGGTTGCAAAAGAAGTAGTAGCTTATCCGATTACGAAAGAAACAGCGCAAAAGACACGTGATTATTTAACCCAAGTTGTAAAAGATCATGAATATGGATTGGGATATAGTAAAGTCTTGGAAAAGGAATTGTATCAAGTTCCAGGATATAATATTTCCCCAAAAACAGGGACGGCTCAAGTTGCTCTTCCTAATGGTACAGGATATGTCGCAAATCATTATTTGCACTCAATTGCGATCATTGCTCCAACAGAAGATCCTCAGTTTATTTTATATGTAACAATTAAGTTTCCAGGATATTCTGATGATGTGGAGATGTTATCTAAGATTACAAATCCTTTATTAAAACAAGCACTGGAGTCAGGGACCAAAGAGCCAAAAGAAGAGAAAAAAAGAGCTACTGCAAAAGTGAGCGTTCCATATTATAAAGGCAAAAGTCCACAAGATGCCGAAAACGAAGCTAGGCATGATGTTTTACAACCAGTGCTAGTTGGTGATGGCACAGTAGTTAAAGAGCAATCTATCGCAGCGAAAACCAAAGTTCAGCCTAATACCAAGATCATTTTTCGAGCAAATGGCAAAATGCAAATGCCGGATATCATTGGCTGGAGAAAAAAAGATATCGACACACTAGCTAAGCTGATGAATATTGATGTGAAGTACTCAGGTAAAGGTGTGGTAGCAATCGCCCAAAGTATAGGCTCTTACTTAGATATTCAAGAAGGAGAGCAGGTAAAAGTTAAGATGGGAAAACTAGAATGAGAGCGAAAAAATAATGCTAAAGTATGTTTTACCTTTTGTAATAAGCTTTTTATTAGTAATATGCGCAACGCCGCAATTTATTAAATACTTTCAGATGAAAAAATTGGGGCAGCCAACACTGGAAGATGTAAAGCAGCACGCGCAAAAGCTGGGAACTCCTACTATGGGTGGTGTTGTTTTCTTGTTTAGCGCCTTATTTTTTGCAATAATTTACGCTGTGTATTTTCAGTTATTGACGCTAGACTTTGTCGCACTTTTATTTATTTTGCTTTTATATGGGGCGTTAGGTTTTGGAGATGACTTTTTAAAAGTTTTTTGCAAGCAAAATGAAGGATTGAAGCCAAAACAGAAGTTTTTAGGACAGATTTTGGGCGGCATGATTTTTGTCTTAATTTTATTATATAAAGGTTTACCGCTGGAGCTAAATTTATTTGGCTTGCTCAGTTTTAATTTGGGCTGGTTTTATCTGGTTTTTATTATTTTTTGGATAGTGGGCTTTTCCAATGCGGTAAATCTAACAGATGGAATTGATGGACTAGTTGCAGTTTTAGTAAGTATTTCACTAGCTGCATATGGTGCGATTGCTTGGGTACAAAAGCAGTATGATGTGCTGGTGTTCATTGTTGCATTGATCGGAGCGTTGTTAGGATTTTTTGTGTTTAATAAAAAACCTGCGAAAATTTTTATGGGTGATATCGGCTCTCTAGCGCTAGGGGCTGTGCTTGCTGCCATTTCAATTCAACTGCATCAGGAGTGGACTTTGCTATTAATTGGGATTGTTTATGTCCTTGAAACGATTTCCGTTATGTTGCAAGTTGCGTATTTTAAGTTAACCGGCGGGAAGCGAATTTTTCGGATGACGCCGATTCATCATCACTTTGAGTTAGGTGGCTTTAGCGGTCAAGGAAAAGCATGGAGTGAGTGGCAAGTTGATCTGTTGTTTTGGTTTGTTGGCTTGTTGGGTGCGATAGGTACACTTTGGTATTTATTCTTTTAGAACCTGTTAACTTATCTCCAATTGCGAACTGCCTTAACGATTGACAAGCGCAGCTTGACAGAGTTTAGGCAGGATGTACCTACTCGGTGCGAACTGCCTTAACGAGTGTCTTGCGAGGCTTGGCAGAGTAAAGGTGCGGATGTACCTACTCGGTGCGACTTTTCTGGTAATGCTTGCCTTTCTTCGTCAAAAGATATGCCTAAGTTCTTTACGATTTGTTCAAGCTTTGCTTGATTACAAATCGTTAGAACGAAAGCCTCGAAATAGCCTCTCTAAACCTGCGTTTCCGGTAAAAGAAAACTTCGTTTTCTCTTATCTGTTACCTAGAAGCTTATGCTTTTAGCCTAGAAACGCGTAAAAATTTCTCAAAAAAAACCTGGCAGGTTTACAAGTTGTTTTGAGCTTAATTGATTACAAACTTGGTAAACGCAATCCCATCAATAGACAGACAAGTTAACAGGTTCTTAGATAAAATATTTTTTTGCCATTATAGATTAATATCTAATTCCACTGGGCAGTGATCGCTGCCAAAGATATCCATATGAATTTTGGCTTCTTTAATTTTGAGTTCAAGATCGTTGCTAGTTACAAAGTAGTCAATGCGCCATCCAGCGTTATTTTTGCGGGCATTAAAGCGGTAGCTCCACCAAGAATATACGCCGCTAACATCTGGATATAGGTAACGAAAGGTGTCAGTAAAACCAGCGTCTAAAAGTTTGGTGAATTTGGCGCGCTCTTCTGGCGTAAAACCGGCATTTTTACTATTTGTTTTCCAGTTTTTCAGATCGATATTTTGATGAGCGACATTTAAGTCGCCGCAAAGAATGACTGATTTTTTTTGTTTGAGATTTGTTAGATATGTACGAAAATCATCTTCCCATTTTTGCCGATACTCTAAACGTTGCAGTTGATTTTGTGAGTTTGGCGTATAGCAGACAATAAAGAAAAAAGTTTCAAATTCCAGAGTAATCAAACGTCCTTCTTGATCGTGTTCTTCAATTCCTATACCGTAAAAAACATTTAACGGCTTATTTCTTGTCCAAGTGGCAACTCCTGAATATCCCTTTTTGACCGCATAATTCCAATAATCGTAGTAACTTTCAAATTCAATATCAATTTGCCCTTCTTGCAGCTTGGTTTCTTGGATTGCGAAGATATCGGCATTAAAGTTTTGCATAATTTCTTTAAAGCCTTTTTTTTCGATAGCGCGTAAACCATTAACGTTCCAACTGATTAGCTTTAATGCCATTCTTCTCTCCTTTTTTATATGATAAAATCTTGATGTGATAGAAAGTTGACTTTATTTTTTTGTTAAAATTTTGATGTTCACGGCCGGAGTCGAACCGGCAACCTACCGCTTAGGAGGCGGTTGCTCTATCCTGCTTAAGCTACATGAACGCATTTTATGTTTTTCATTATAGCAAATGTCAACTCTAAAGAGGGAGTAGTTTAATTGGTTGTTTTAGTTTATATAATTGTGTTTTTTATGGCGATGATTCTTTCAAATATCATTAATCGCTTTTTTCCTCGTATTCCTTTGCCGTTGATTCAGTTAATTTTTGGTCTTTTTTTAGGATATTTTGATTCAAAGCATGTTTTACGTTTAAATTCTGAAGTATTTTTGGCTATCGTTATTGCGCCGCTTTTATTTCGCGAAGGAGAAGAAAGTGATATCCCTTCGATTTTAAAGCATTGGCAGACAGTTTTATTTTTAGCATTTATTCTTGTCTTTATCACGGTTTTTTCTGTGGGTTATTCCATTCATCAGATGATTCCATCCCTTTCTTTAGCTGCTTGTTTTGCGATTGGTGCAGCATTAGGGCCAACAGATATTGTCACAATGACTTCGCTTTCAAAGGAGTTTAACTTTCCCAAAAGGGTGACTAGTGTTTTAAAAGGAGAAGGTCTGATTAATGATGCTTCCGGCATTATTTCTTTTCAGTTTGCCATCACCGCTTTGACATTAGGAACCTTCTCTTTAGCTAAAGCAAGCGCATCTTTGCTGCTTGCTGTTTTTGGCGGTGTTTTAGTTGGGATTGTTTTGGGGATTTTAAATAGAAGGATTATCGGCATTTTAGAAGAATTAATTACGGTAGATGTTACTGGACACTTATTAATGGAAGTTGTTTTGCCGTTTTTGTCTTTTTTTATAGCAGAGAAATTTCATGTTTCAGGAATTATTGCATCAGTAGTAGCTGGTGTATTGCAAGCTTCGCGCTTTAAAAAGATTACTTTACTAGATGCACGTGTTGATGCGGTAACTAATACGGTTTGGAAAGTTTTAACATTTGCGATGAATTCGATTGTCTTTATTTTATTTGGCATTGAGCTTGAGATGGTTTTTTTTACTTATAATGCTAAAAATATTATAGAAGGGTTTTATTTAATTTTTATTGTATTATTGGCTACAGCTGTCTTATTTGTCACACGATTTGTCGCTTTGGCGCTCTATTATCGCTTTGTAAGCTGGCGTCGGCATAAGTCTTATGAGCGTTACTTGCATGATGCATTGTTGCTAACTTTTTCTGGTGTTAAAGGAACAGTGTCAATTGCTACGATTTTACTGACGCCTGAGTTAGTTCATAAATCGGTACAATCAGAGCGCTCAATCATGATTTTGCTTGTGGCAGGGGTAACATTTTGTGCGTTTATAACAGGGCTGATTGTTTTACCCATTTTAGGAGAGCAAAAAGAAGTTCTTCGAGACCATTATGTGGAGATTGATATTTTAGAAGAAGTTATCGCGCAGTTAGAGGAAGATGCCAAAAAATTACGTAACCGCGCAGCTTTAGATGTAACGATTGATAACTATCGTATGCGTATTCAAGACTTAGTGATTGACTCGGAGTCAAATAAGTTAAAAAAAGATTTGTATAAATTGCGCTTAAAAATGTTAAAAATGGAGATGCAAGGATTAAAAGCTGCTTATCAAAAAAAAGAGATCAGTGATTTTGCTTATGAATATTATTTCAGATATATCAAAATAAGTGAACAAAGAATTAGTCATAATTTTATTTCGCCAGTTAGTTTTTTAGATGTTATGTTGAAACGAATGATTTTCAATATTAAACTTCGCTTTAAATTTATTTGGTCATTTATTTTTCATAAGCATAAGCGTCAAAAATTAACCAGCGATGAAAAACGAATGATCCGAACAATGTATGCAGCTAATACAAAAACGATTTTGGCTTTTTTGGATAAAGCAAAAGGAAAATATAATTCAAAGTTGATTGATTATTTAAAAGCTGATCGCATCCGTGAAGTGGAAATTTTAAGAGATCGTTCATTTATTGAGCGGATTATTGTTAAAGCGAAGTTAAATAATGTTGAAGAGATGATGCGTGGATATTATTTAGAGCGTAAAATCATTTTTGAGTATAAAGAAAAGGGAAAGTTAACTGGTAAAAAAGCGCTAGAGTTGCAAAAAAATGTCAATGTACTGGAATCTTATTCATTGAAGGAAAGAGATCCTAATCTATCTTATAGTTTATTTGATTTTTTAAGAACCTGTTAACGATCTCATCCTTTTATAAGGATGCTTAAAAACGCCAGCACCACCATCTGCTTACTCGTAGAAAGCTTTCGTTCCACATTTTTATACATACGTCTAGCTTTCTTGAGCCTTGCAAAACACCGTTCCACAACCCAGCGTTTTGGTATAATTTTAAACATATGTTCATCTTAAGCGTTTAACAACTTCGACAGGACAACCCAAAATTCTCTTAATCTTATCCGCAAAAGGTTGTCCAATATATCCGCCATCACAAAGGATATTTTCCACTCTTGGCAAAAAAGTACGAACTTCCTCAAACATTTCAACTG